>CBDUVK010000133.1:0-7756 GCA_965370645.1 uncultured bacterium | reverse complement strand
TGGGTTAAACCTTCGGGAGCAACTTTTTTCTGGTTGACTGAATAGCCCCCATTTTGAAATGGGGGCTTTTTTATCCAGAACGAAAATTTCTATGTAATTTACCCCGACATTAATGTCGGGGTATGGTGAATCTTTTTCGTAAAGCTATTTTGTAATAAAATAAAACTTGCTTATTTTACTTTTGTGATGTTTTCACAGTGACCCATATTAGTCGAATTTTAGGGAGATTATTCTCATGAGCGAAGCAAATCTTAAACTCTGGTATTTAAAAAATTTAGGTATTTTTAAGGGAGCTAAAAGCGAAGAGATGAAGGTGCTGGATGAAATTACGGTGATGAAAAATTATACAAAGAAAGAGTATATTTATTTTTCCAAAGCCGATATTGACCGGATCTATATTATAAAACAGGGAAATGTTGAGATTGGATATCTCGATGAAAGCGGTAAGGAATTTGCGATTGATATCGTTGGGATGGGTGAAATTTTTGGAACTATATTAGGACAGGAAGGAGCTGGAGGTTATGCCCGTGTTGTGGATCGGGCATTAATATGCCACATGTCGCGGATCGATTTTGAGGAATATTTGGAACGATTTCCCGGAATGTCATTGCGGGTGTTAAAGTTTCTGGGATTTAAAATTAATATTTTGGAAAATAAATTACAGAATCTGGTTTTTAAAGATATTCGTACCCGTATTTGCGAACTTCTTAGCTCACTTTATGAAAAAAGTGGAGATGTTGAAAATAAACTAATCAAAATATCATTGACCCATCGTGATATTGCCAACCTGGTCGGGTGCACCAGGGAGACTGCCAGTCTCAATCTCTCCGAACTCAAAAAAGAGGGAATCATTACCTACCACAAAAAACGAATTAAGATTTTATCTGAATCACGTTTAAAAAAATGCCGTTCGATAAGTTAGAATTTGTAATCTAACATACGGTATCTTTTGTTTCGCTGTTGTTATTTCCTCCAGTCTCAGATCAATTTCAATATACTTTTAATACATCAATCAAAAGATGATAGAAAGGAGGATATACTTGTCCCTTGAGATTACGACTATTCCTGTAATCACCGTCGAACAAATGGCTAAAATAGAGCAATTGATGATTGAGGAATTCGGTATTCACCTGAATGTGATGATGGAAAATGCGGGAAAACAGTTAGCTGAATTATCCTGCCGAATGTTGAATCACAATCCTGCTGGAAAAAAAGTAGCGGTGGTGGTGGGAAATGAAAAATACAGAACTTGTGGAATGGTTACCGCCCGCCGTCTTTCCGAATTGGGATCTCAAGTGACTATCTTGTCCGTGATTTCGAAGGCTCTGATATTCCCGGAAAGTAAACAGGAGATATTGAGAGATACTAATTTTGATTACCAGGAAGGAGAAAATTCCTTGCGAGCCTTGCATGACGGCACCTATGACCTTATCCTTGATGCGCTCATGGGTTATAATATCCGCGGGGAATGTTCCGTAGAATTTGATAATATGATCGATGTGATGAATCGCTCTGATACCCCGATTATATCTATGGATATCCCCTCGGGTTTGGATGGGGAAACAGGTATGAACTCAGATCATTGCATTCGGGCCGCGGCTACTCTCACCTTAGCTCTTCCCAAAGCAGGATTATTAGTTCCTGAAGCCAGTCCATTTGTTGGAAATCTCTTTCTGGCAGATATATCAGTACCCCCTCCACTGTACCAGATGTTGGGTATTTCATTTACACCTATTTTTCAGAACAATGGTATCATACCATTGAGTGAAAATTCGATAGCGGAACATACCCGGTTGTTTTCCACTCATCAAACTTCCGATCATGGTTGTTTGCTTCTGGAAAAAGGGTAATTTTCTTCTCGAATGATAAATTATTATAATTATTAAATCGGATTTGATTGAAGTATGAAATCTTGATCAGATAAATATTCGCATGAGTGAACGATACTTGGAATTTTAGATTTAGCGGCACAGCAGCCCTCCGGATAGAACGGTCAATTTGAATTGATACTTGCTTCATTCCAACATTATGTCCATATTTTTTATTCATTCTGAGAAAATCGCCATGCTTCGATTTATTTTAACCATTACTCTACCTGCCATAATTTTGGGAGGATGTAGTTTCCAGAAAATTGCACTCCGTTCTACAACCGGGATTTTCACCTATGGTGTACAGGCATTATATGACGAGACCGACCTGCCTCTGGCTGAACAGGCAATGGCTTCCAATTTAAAGCTATTGGAAGGTCTTCATAAAGCCGATCCCTCTAATCAGGATATTCTTCTTCTACTTACACAAGGCTATTCCAGCTTCAGTATGGGGTTTGTGGAAGATGAGAGTATTGCCAGGGCCAAAGTTTTTTATCTGCGTGCCCGTGATTATGGATTTTTGATGTTGAACCAGACTAAAGTTTTTAAAGATAGTATTCCGCTGCAGGAGAAAAAATTTATCGCTGCTGTTCAGAAACTTGAGAAGTCCGATTTGCCTGCCCTTTATTGGTCTGCTTTTGCCTGGGGAGGTTGGATAAATTTGAGCAAGGATGATCCGCAGGCTATCTTCGATCTGGGTAAAGTGAAAGCCATGATGCAGCGAGTAATTGAGTTGGATGAAGGCTATTTCTATGGAACCGCTCATCTGTTTTTTGGAACCATTTATGGCTCATTACCCCGCATGCTGGGTGGTGATCCGGAAAAGGCCAGAGTCCATTTTGAAAAATGTCTATCCTTAAGTGGCGGAAAACTGATGCTTGCTAATGTCTATCTTGCCCGTTATTATGCGCAACCGCTCCTGGATGAGGCACTATTTGACAAGTATCTTAAAATAGTCTTGCAAGCACCGCTGGATGTGCTTCCTGATAATCGTTTGTTAACTGCTATTGCCAGGGATAAAGCCCAAAAACTAATCATGAAAAAAGAAGATCTGTTTTAGAATAGGATCTTGCTCATCCTATTGACCGTTTGAGAGTGGCATTAATAAATCAAGCTGAGGAGTTAAAATTGAAAAGATTGGTGATATTATTTATATTTTTGTTAGGCCTGTGTCAAGTTGCATTTCCCCAGAAGTATACCATTAAATTTGCAACCCTGGCTCCGGAAGGCTCCACCTGGATAAAAGTGATGCAAGAATTTAACGAAGAGGTAAAACAACTTACCGATGGAAATGTTAAGTTTAAAATCTATCCAGGTGGTATCCAGGGAGATGAAAGGGATGTACTGAGTAAAATCAAATTGGGTCAACTTCACAGTGCAGGTTTTACCGGATTGGGGATGGGAGAAATTTTGCCCGAAGTCCGGATTCTCGATTCCCCCTTCCTATTCCGAAACAACAATGAAGTGGATTATATCTCAACATTGCTCTACGATGAGTTTTCGCTGAAATTTGAGGAAGCCGGATATGTACTGCTGGGTTGGACTGAAGCCGGCTTTGTATATGTTTTCGGTCAAAAACCTATTCTTAGTCAACAGGATCTAAAAGGACCAAAAATTTGGTTATGGGAAGGAGATCAGCTTGCAGAGGCATACTTCAGAGCCCTGGGAGTAAGCCCGATACCACTGTCCATTACCGATGTTTTAACCTCTCTGCAGACAAATTTGATTGAAATGGTATACTCTCCTCCTCTTGCCTGTGTGACATTACAATGGCATACCCGTGTGAAATATATGATGGATGTTCCTCTGGCAGATGTAGCAGGCGCAGTTTTAGTCTCAAAAAAATTGTTTGATAAAATGCCTGAATCTTATCAAACAATCCTGCGGGAGCAGGGGAAAAAGCATATGCGAAGACTGGTTGAATTAAGCCGGCAGGACAATGAAAAATCTATAGAGCTCATGAAAAAAAATGGAATAGAAATTGTCTCAATTCCCCCTGAAAATTTGGCAGATTTCTATAATGCGGGTCAACAAGCCCGACGCAATCTGGTGGGAAAGTTGTATAGTCAGGAATTACTTGATAGAGTTGAGAATCTGTTAATCGAGTTTCGGGAGAACGAAGAGTAAAAAAATAAATATTCTGGTAAATTATCGCAGGGATGAACTATTCTGAAATTCTCTCCCGTTCTAAAGAATAATAATGAAAAAATTACTACTAAAAATTGATTCCGGTCTATTCTACGTCGAGAATTCAATAATTTTGGTAACTCTCGGCAGTATGGTCATCCTTTCTTTTTTACAGGTCGTATTGCGAAACTTCTTTGATACCGGCATACTGTGGGGAGACATACTCTTAAGGCATCTGGTGTTGTGGGTCGGTTTTGCAGGGGCCTCTTTAGCCACCCGGGAAGAAAAACATATCAATGTTGATATCTTAACAAAACTTGTTTCACCCCAAATAGTCCCCTTTATCAAGATATTTATAAATCTCTTTGTAATAGTGATTTGTTTTATTCTCGCTAAGGCAAGTTATGTTTTCACCTTTCAAATACAATCCGGTACTACTCTCTTTCTTGATATTCCGGCCTGGTATATACAGATTATCTTGCCGATCGGATTTGCTTTGATAGGCTTCCGATTTTTCCTGAAGATCATGGCGCAGTTATTCGGTGGATTTTCTGAACAGAATGTTGAGGAGGGAAATAGATGATTGCAGTGATCATCGGCATACTTCTGCTCACATTCGCCTTATTTGGCACCCCACTATTTGTTATTATCAGTTCCATTGCCCTCATTGCATTCTATGTGGCAGATATTTCCTCGGCAGCCGTGATCGTAGAGCTTTATCGTCTGGCGAAAATGCCTATACTGCCCGCAATTCCTTTATTTACTTTTGCCGGTTACCTGCTGGCTGAGAGCGATACTCCCAAACGGCTGGTTAATCTTTCCCGCTCACTATTTGGCTGGATCCCTGGTGGACTCTCAGTGGTAACCCTGATCTCCTGTGCAGTCTTTACCGCCTTTACCGGAGCATCGGGAGTTACTATTATCGCCCTGGGAGGGTTGTTGTATCCGGTGCTTTTAAAGGAAAATTATCCTGAAAAATTTTCATTGGGTATGTTGACGGCCTCTGGCAATCTGGGACTACTTTTCCCACCCAGCCTGCCTATTATTCTGTATGGGTTGGTGAGTGGCGTGAGCATCGACAAACTTTTTATTGCCGGGATTATTCCCGGATTACTTATGATTCTCCTGCTTTCGATATATAGCATTTATTACGTTCGAAACATTAAGATACCCACAGTTCATTTTAACTGGAAGAATGCATTTACGGCCGTGCGGGAAGCAGCCTGGGAGATTCCGCTTCCGTTTATTATCCTGATTGGTATTTATGGGGGTTATATCACTATTACTGAAGCTGCAGCCGTCACTGCTTTCTATGTTCTGGTGGTGGAACTGTTCATTTACCGGGATATTAAAATAAAATCAGATTTACCAAAGGTTATGCGTGAAAGTATGGTGCTGGTGGGTGGTATCCTGGTGATTTTAGGAGCGGCGCTGGGTCTGGCAAATTATATGGTCGATGCTGAAATTCCGATGCAGATCCTGGCCTTTATGAAGCAGTTTATTACCAGCAAAATTGTCTTTCTAATCACCCTGAATATTTTTCTACTCATCGTCGGTTTCATGATGGATATATTTTCAGCGATCATGGTGGTGGTACCTCTGATTATTCCCATTGCAGCTAATTTTGGTGTGGATCCGGTTCATTTGGGTATCATATTCCTGGCGAATTTAGGTATCGGATACTCAACACCCCCGGTGGGTATGAACCTGTTTATTGCAAGTTTCAGATTTAATAAACCCATTGTTAAACTCTACATGGCAGCTTTACCATTTATTATTATTCTTCTGATTGCTCTATTAATTATCACATATATTCCTGAATTAAGCCTGTTTCTGGTTCATATATTTTCTCCAGGTGGGTAAAAATTTTGCCTGAGAGATAAGATCGCTCTCATGTAATCAAAAGTTTAAACGAAAACTTGGGTGTGAAATGAAAATCATCTTTGGATTGGTTTTTGTACTCATTTTTAGTACGTCTGTTTTCTCACAGAACGATATTTTTCCGGATAATCCGGATTGGATTTCACTGGCGCAGGGGCATTATGCTACCGGCCTGGGTGTGGCAGATATTAATCAGGATGGCTGGGCTGATATCATTGTGGCAAATGGAAACGATATTCAGAGGCAGAATCTGGTGGTCTACCTTAATAATGGCGATGGTACTTTCCCCACGGTTCCTTCCTGGCAGAGCAATGATTTTGATTATCACGGACATCTGGCGGTCGGGGATATAAATGGCGATAATCTTCCCGACGTTGCGGTTTCCGTTTTCCTCGGTCCAGGCGGTTTCTCCGATCCCGGTAAAGTAAAAGTATATTTTAATGATGGAGGACAACTGGAGGCCATTCCCAGTTATGAAAGTTCCGATCGTATGTTTACCTTCTCCTGTGCCCTGGGCGATGCGGATGGCGATGGCGATTTGGATCTGGCCGTTGCCGGTGGGGAACCTTATCACAACTGGGAAACCTATGGGCGTGTTTACTATAACCAAAATGGTGTGATTGACACCTTGCCGGGTTGGCAATCTCAGGTAAATATGGGTGCCATGGATGTGGATTTCGCGGATTTCGATAATAACGGTTATCTGGATCTGGCATTCGCCTGTCACCTGACCCCCAATTATATTTTCCTGGCCGATTCACAGGGACAACTCAATACTTCACCGGACTGGTCATCACAGGACGTCAGTTATTATGCGAACTCGCTGACGGTCGCCCGCGTTGATAGTAACGACTATCCTGATCTGATCATCTCTGATAACAATCAATTGGGCGGGTCTGGTAAATATAAAGCTTATTATTTTGCGGATACTCCCAGTGGGCAGAGCATGCCTTCCTGGACATCGGGTCAGGGTGGATATGGTTCCGCGGTACTGGCCTCGGATCTGACCATCAATGGAAGACCTGATCTTCTGGCCGGCAGGTGGTGGGGTAGGGTCGAGTTATTTGAAGATAGTTCATTTACTTTCACCCGGGACCCGGTCTGGTCATCACTCCCCAGTTCTGTTATCGAGGCGTTTGTACTACGGGACGTGAATAAAGATGGTCAATACCAGAGTCAATTTCTTGACACGGTGGCCACGGATTCAATCCATGTCATCGATCTGAGAAATTCGCGGGTTGAAGAAATTATCTCGCTCTCTGTAAACAACATTCCTCTACTGCCGTGGGACGATTATTGTTTTTTACCGGGTGGCAGTTGGATTTCAACCAAATCCCCGCTGGTGGCGGGTGATCAGATTGATGTGGTCTACCTCGCCTCTGAGAAGCAGGATCTGATGGTGAGTAACTGGGATTCACAGATTGGAAACTACCTGTTCTATAACCGCAGGACCACCACTGGAATTATCTCTCAAGATAATGTACCTGAAAGAATCCGGATCAGTGTCTATCCTAATCCTTTCAATAATCGCTGCCGTTTCCAATTTCAATTACTTGAAGCTTCAAATGTGAAGTTAGTTATATATGATATGCTTGGGAAAATAGTCCGCGTAGTGGCCCATGGAAGATTTCCCGGTGGTTTACATTATTTTGACTGGGATGGACGGAATGAAAATAATCTGGAAATAGGTAGCGGTATGTATATCTATCAATTTGTTGCCGGGGAACAAAAAATTTCTGACAAAGTGCTGTTACTGAAGTAATATTCAGTCATTTGTTAAAAACATATATGATTATTGCTTTAACTCTGTAACTCAGCGGGCTGTCATTGCGAGCGCAGCGAAGCAATCTCATTTTTTTACAAGTGAACCGGGAGATTGC
>CBDUVK010000132.1:0-7787 GCA_965370645.1 uncultured bacterium | reverse complement strand
CAGTAACTATCATAATTACTATTAGTTACAAGGTGAGAAATGTTAATTTATAATTCATCGAAATCCTTAAGATCAGTTTTCGCAGAAGGTCTCCCCCCTAACTTGACAAAAAAATATAAATTTTGTAAATTTAGATGTTATGGTATCTTTAATTATTTGGCAAAGATGACCCATTCATTTAACTACGGTTAATTATACTGTCCTTTTCTTTTCAAAATTGAACCACATATGGTCATATTTGATAAGATTTTTTTGATTCAAATTTTAAATAAATTTATTCTCAACTAGCTTTGAGTTTACTGGAGAAGTTCTGGTATGGGAATTAAAAGAAGTATGGTATTCTTTTTTTGTCTCTGCTTGATGAATTGTAGCTCCTCCCAGTATATCGTCGATTTTGATGAATCTGCTCAGGCGCAATTGATTCAGTTATCCCAGTTGAATAAAATCACCGAAGGAAATCGTCTCGAAATTATAATGGAGGATGGCAGATATTTTAAAGGATTTGGTTTTCAGGCAAATATAGATTTCTGCCGGTTTTTGGTGGGCGATATGAACAGGTACTGGAAGAAAACTGTTCCTACTCGGGATATCCAGAGAATCCGGACATCATCAAAAATTAAAGGAGGCGGAATAATTATTGGGACAGCCTTGGCAGGTTTGACATTTCTTGCGTTCAAAGATAATCCGAATTTAGACAGTGTTGACTATTTTTTACTGGTTGGCAGTAGTTTCCTGGTTGGAACCGTAGTTGGAGAAAGCTTTCGGTTGTTTTCATTAGAAAAAAAAGCCGAAATCCAGTTTATCAATTCCCCGGATACCAAGTTGGAAAATTAGATGTTGAATAACTATAAAACGAGGTAGTCTTTTCGACCACAAAAATATTGAAAATGATGAACTTTGGTAAGCTGCCTAGATATTCATCTTATTATGTTTTAGTGAGCATTTCTATAATCTTGTTTCTGGGATTTAATCAGGAGGATCGCCCCTCAATTGACAGTCTGCTGGTGGCAGGAGATCACTATGTTTTAACAGATGATTTGAAAGCTGCAAAAGAGATTTATGAAAAAATTTTAAAACATGATTCGGATCAACCTGATGCTCTGCATGGTTTAGGGAAAATTGCCGTTGCACATGAAGAATGGGATAATGCGATTGGTAAATTCAAGAAATCACTGGCCGGTGGGCATCACCTGCTGATAAATCATTACTATCTGGGTATCTGTTATCGTGAAACCGGAAAGGCAAAAGCCTGGTTATTGCAGAAATTGGATTTCCGACAGTCCGAAAAGAATTTTCAATACGTCTTAAAGCGGGATTCTCTTTATGAGGATATACTCTACCAATTTGCCCTATTATGCCGCTATCGTGACCAATACGAAGCTGCTATTCAAACCTGCCATGCTCAAATTCGACTCAAACCACAACTTAATACGCCTCAATTAAAATTGTACCGTTTTTACCGTTATCTAATTACCCACAGAGATCTTGAAGATAGTTTCATGTGGCTTAAACAACATTCCTGGCCACAGAGTGAATATTTTTGGGGAGAAAAATTACGCAGGGAGGAGAGACTTCATCAAGCGGACTCGGTTTTGCATGAATTATTGGAAAACACGTCTCATTTACCGGAGCAGCCAATTGTATTGTCTCTGGCTAAAATCTATTACGAGCAAGATCGACCGGAGCTGGGCGAAAAATATTTCTGGCAGGCTGTCAATCAGATACAGAACCGGCTGGAGGCGGATCTGGTTTTCGAAGAGTTGAAATATATCGTGACTATCAGGGAATATCAGAAATATGATTCGCTAAATTCTGCAGAGCAATTCAGGGATTTCTTCCGGAATTTTTGGTTTATCAGGAATCCTGTCCCTTCATTTAAAGTCAATATGCGTCTCACCGAACACTTTCGTCGCTTGATCTATTCAGAAAAATATTATGAATATGATGGCTTCCGGCTTTGGAGCGATAATCCCGACAAATTGCTGGAACTGGAATTTCCTGACACTCATTATTTAAATCAGGAATTCAATGACCGGGGTCTTATATATATTCGGCATGGTGAACCCGATGAACGAGTTGCTACTGTGGCAGGCGACCTTCCCACCAATGAATCCTGGTTATATTATGCCTCACCCGAATTTCCGCAATTGTGCTATCACTTTATTCTGGCGAAACCGGATAATGATTGGCGTTTGACACCCAGGTTGGAAGATCCAAGAATGTATGAGGATCGATTGGATTGGGGAAATGTGTATTATTATTTAATGCAGAGTAGCGAATTGGAAAGAGAAGGCTACCGTCAAGAGTTTATTGATGTGAATCGACAATCCGTGACAATTGGTCTATCAACTGATCGTCATACCTGGCAGCAAAGGCCCTCACCGATTCATGTAGCGCTCACTGCGGAAACTTATAGAGGAAGGATGAATAAAACCATTTTAGAAATGTCACAACTCATCCCGCTCTCCCAACTGCATGAAACCATGAAAGGCGATGAAACCGAAAAAAATTTGGAACAGGTTTTGGCAATCTACGAGGAAAATTCCCGGCAGGTCTATAAAAAGATAGATACCCTCGACTATCAAATCTTACAATCTGAAAAATATTTGATGTACTTATATCAGCTTCAACTGGAACCAAAGAACTATCATATTGTCTTTCATATCAGATCTCTGGACAATCGCTGTCTGGGATGTGTTAAAATGAATAAAAAGTTGGAAAATTACCACGATGGCGGTTTTAATCTGAGTGACATTCAGGTTGCCAGCTTCATCGAGCCTTCGGACCTCTCTTCGGAATTTGTTAAAAATGGTCTATTGGTCATTCCCAATCCCGCTGCCAGTTTTACCCGGGATAAGCCGATTTATCTCTATTTCGAACTCTATAATTTGATCTTGAATGAAAGCGGCAACTCTTTTATTACGGTGGACTATACTCTCGCCAGTACTGAAGAAAGAAAAAAGAAAACATTGTTTAACTTATTCGGAATTTTGGGAAAAGCGAAGATTCATTCAATATCCATTCAAAATGAACGAACTTATGCTTCTGATTTTGCAGTGGAATATCTGGCCCTTGATGTGAGCAGTATTCCTTCGGGAAGCTATACCTTATCTGTCCGGGTAACCGATGCCTCTGCAGGAGCTACGGTTGAGAAGAGTAAGAAAGTATATTTGCAGTGAACAGGGGAATGAATAATAATCGTAATTAAATCCAGCTAATTTAACAGAGTATTAGCGACCGATCTGTTGAGTAAACTAAATTATATTTTGATTTGATCTGACCAAGATATTTCTGGTGTTTCAGGAAAAATTGTTTTCGGTTTAATTTTAGTCATTGTAAAATCGACTAATTAAAAGTTGACTTTTGATTTTGTTTTGGGTATTTTCACGCTGATTTCATATAGTCTTTAAAGTAAAACCAACCAACAAAGTTCTCAATAATGATGTAAAACCAACTTGCAGCATTTGATTATTGTATTGTTAATGTATCAAATTAAAAAAATTGTTTTTACGCAGTATTTACTTAAGGTAGCACAATAAATCATTAACTTAAGCTTAAGAAATACCCTGACTTAATATAGATGCGTTCTAGAATAATAGATTATCTCAATGGAGTGACTCATAGTAATATTTTCCAGCTATTGATACCTCCTCCTGAATTGGTCTACCCAATCGCCTTTTTTGCTGTTGCCCTGATCTATCTTCTTCGATGTCAGAATACAGGACTCAACAGAAGTTCGGCTATCTGGAGTGTGTTGGTTGGGGGAATAAGCGCATTTCTGGGTGCCAAGTTATTCTATGTTCTCTTTCATATTAAAGGATATCTCTTACTCCCTTCCCACATTTTCGCTCCCGGTGGTACTTTTTCATGGGGGGCATATGTTGGTCTGTGCCTGGGATTATATTTATTTTTCAGGTTTAAACATCAGCCAGTCTTACCTTATTTGGATGTATTGGGTTCATCCCTTGCATTGGGGCCTTTTATAGGTCGCTGGAGTTGTTTTTTGAATGGTGATGATTATGGGAAAGTCACCGATATATTTTGGGCAGTTAAATATCCGGTAGCAAGCATCCCTTTTGCTGCACATGTGAATGATGGTCTCATTGCATATTCTTCACCGCTGTCAGCCCCAGTACATCCTAATCAATTATATCTGTCTCTCAATGGATTAATACTCTTCTTTTTGATGAGCTGGATTTGGAATAAGTTTAATAAATATCAAGGCCTTACTTTTGGATTATATTTCTTATTCTATGGTGTCAGCAGGTTTTATTTAGAATTCTTCAGGGACGAAGCCGGAATTTCCCTGATTCCCGTACTCAATTTCCCTCAAATTATGTCTCTAACTTTCGCAACAATGAGCATTACATACCTATTATACCTTTATGGCAACAATTTTGGAGATCAATTAATTCATGAAAAAAGGCTAACTCCTATAAAATAGAGAGGTCAATTATGAAGAATATTCCGATTATGACTGGATCGATAGGATTATTTATGATATTTGTTTTGTTGACTGGTTGTAATTGTCCGCAGCCCCAAATTCAATCCATAACTCCAGCTTCAGGTCCCGGTGGTACAATCGTTGAGGTGGTATTCACCGGAGGCGGCTTGGGTGGTTCGGTTATATTTGATGGTTCAGCTGTGACGACACGTTACGCCAGTAATCTTGGTCTTGGCAAAATATTGCGGTTCACGGTACCCTATAATGCCACTACCGGAAGTAAAAATGTGCAGGTTCGTTCTGATGGGCAAACCTCACCTGCAGTCGCTTTTAATGTTACCGGATCCGGAAGTGTCCCAACACCAGTCCTGGATGGTTTTGCAATTGCCCATAGCAATGGTGAGGAAATTACAGTATTTGGGAGCAATTTCAGTACACTTTCCCAGGTATTTATTGATGGGACTGAGGTAGATCGTTATGCAGGAAATTCGGAGCCGATCAGAATTCTACCATTTAATTTTGTGGATAACGCCATCATCTGCAGCCCGGCTACACCGCTTATTATGGGGTCTTCTTATAATGTGGTGGTAAGGAATCCGGGCAATCTCAATTCGAATACTCTGAATATTACTGTTCCCAGCCGGGTCTGTGAAATGGAATATGATGCTATGGAGGATATACCTGTTCCGGATTATTATGTCTGGCAGAACAGTACGGTTAATACTATACGCCGCACCTATACGGCTTGCGGCTGGATTCTGGAATTGGCTTATGACGATACAGCTATTGTCGATCCCCAGTCTGGCAGCGCCTTCAGCTATGCAGATCTTTACAGTTTCTGGCAAGCCTATGCGTCACCACCGGCTTCTGCAACCTATATGCATGGTGCCTTCCTCGCGGATGGGCCAACAGCCCGGGGTGTTATGTATATGAATTCTGGCAATGTATCTTCCTTACCTGCTGCTAATCAGCGTCAGGGTTTTGCCTGTTTCTGGGATGATTTTGCGGTATACACGGATAGACCACAAAAATATTTCCGGACCACCCTCCATGAAGCAGGTCACGGATTTAATCTATATCATAGCGATGCTGCTTCCAGTCAAACAGTTATGACAACCACACCGAGCTTGGCCAGTGGCTGGCACTGTTATTTTTCAACGACCAGTTGCAATCATCTTAGGTCGCACGATATAGACGATGTGTCACCCGGCGGAACTGCCTGGGGCTCACGAACCTGTCATTAATCTAGAAGAAGGAGAACAATAATGAATAAAATATCTTTTTTAATACTTTTACTTATCTTTGGATTACTATTAAGCGTGATGGCACAAGAGCAGTTTAAGATTTCAGCGATGGCTGAAAAAAATGAATATTTGCTCGGTGAGCCAGTGGTGGTTTACGTACTGATACAAAATTCCGGTAATAAAACCGTCGCTGTAAGCGCAGATATAGCTCCTGAAAGAGACATGTATATTTACTATATCACAAATCCCAATGGTGAAACAAAGCGTTTTGCTCCGGTATTTGTTGAAGAACCGGATGAGATGAGGACACTTCGGCGGAATGAGAGTGTGGGCGGATCTGCCCGGATATTTTATGGAGGAAACGGATATACTTTTCCAAAATCCGGGAAATACCAGGTAGCTGTACACTATCAGGACACTAAATCCCCTCTCTTAACAATTAAGATACTGGAACCCCGAAATGAAGCTGAAAAGGAGCAGGCTAAGCACATCCTGGATCATTCTGAAGTGGGGTTATTCATGATGCTGGAAGGCGGTGATGAACTATCTGATGCCATGGCTCAGATCGAGAGTCTCAATGCAAATTATCCAGATGCACTCCTAACCGCCTATGTGCGTTATGCGTTAGCGAAAAATTACTCGGTTCCGGCCCGCAATTTTGTTTCGAAAAAGCCCCGTGATGCTAATCTGCCCAAGAGTATTGAAATTCTGGAAACTTTAAAAAGTAAGGAAATACAACTGTACTACCGCAGTAAAGTATTCAATACCCTGTCCTCTAACCTGGAAAAGGTGGGGCGAAAAGAAGATGCCCAGAATGTACAGCGCGAATTTCGGAAAATACTTGAAACAAAAGAAAATATGCAGCAATTTTTTATTGAATATAAATAGACATATTATAGGAATATGGCCGTCATCTTTACTGCTGGGTGGCGGTCACTTATAATAATTAGCTGGTGATATCATTTTAATCAGCTTACTTGATACGTACGAACATCTGGTCATGAATTAGCTGAATATTAACTTTTAATACTACAGTTATCCAATAACTCATCGTACAAACTTCTGCTGCGGCTTATAATCCCGGCATCCGAGTTTGGGACGAAAATGTGGTTCCTTTACCAGGCAGGCTACTTTACCATGTTCGAAGATGACCCACACTAATCCATAGTTAAAGCGCGGATCTCCATTAACTGAGATATTTTTTACCGGCGGTCCTGCCACTTCGACCACCTGTTTAGGAATCATCCCCTTTCGGATATTTTCTACGGCCTTGCGGGTGTAATCGCGGATCTGCTGTTTTCGGTCTTCAAAAGCCGACATCCGTTTCAAAGCTTGTGCCATTTCTTTCTTAATACGCTCCCGTTGTTCCGGTGTCGCGTTCTGCAATCTTTTCTGTAAATTGTTCACATTTGTCTCAAGGTTCTGCCTCTCCTGATCTCTTTCCTGTAACTGTTGTTCCATGACAGCACCGGATTTTACCTGATCAATGTAGTTTTTCATTTCATCCTGATTGACTACAGCTTTTACGGTGGTATTGATTGCCATGGTTTCGCCCAGATTTTCAATCTCCTCAGAAACGATTTCTACCTGAACAAAAGCCGCCGCATAAGTGTTGATTTCATCTTTGGTGATCTGGTAATTTTCTACTGTCACATTGCTTTTAATATAAGTTCCGGCCTGTTCCAGACAGAGGCGTTTGGCCTCCAGAAAACAGAGCTGCTTGGCCTCCGCTTTGGAATCACTATCTCCCATGATATAGCGGTAACTTGCGTAGACCGTATCTATATTTTGGGCAAATACATTTTGAGATAATATTAAAGTACTAAAAAGCAGGATCAATATTTTATTCCGGTTCATACCATCATATCTCCAGTTGAATCGGTGTAATGAACATAATCATGTCCCATTATCGGCGATATTGGAGATTAATTGAAGAATAAACAGATAATTATATCACGCAAAGGCACAAAGGTTTTATATTGATATTTTCCTACCATGCATCAGCGCCTCCGGATACCAGACAGCAGATACCGTTCATCCTCTAATCCGGAATCTGGTATCTCATTTCGAGTATCCGGTATCAATTCTATAAATAAATA
>CBDUVK010000131.1:0-7819 GCA_965370645.1 uncultured bacterium | reverse complement strand
ATCCAAATAGCCTCTTTTAATACCAAATGTTTTACGGAATACTTCAGGTGCTAAACTTGAGCCACCCATACCTAACAGAACCGCGGTTGTAAATTTTTCTTTTATAATATCCTGGCTAAAATCTGAGAGCTCTGAAATTTTAGATTGCATCAATTCGGGGCTTTTAAGCCAACCCAGGCGGTTTGAAATTTCCCGGGGATCTGATTTCCACAGTGTATAATCGATAGACCAGATACGTGATAGAACGTTTTCTGATTTTAGCTCTTGTAACGATTGATTAATAATCTCTTCGTAATTTGACAGATAAACTTGAAATTTACCTTCCTGATTCACTGCTGTCTCCTTGATTAAATGGTGAACTTATAATCGGTGCTTAGCGCTGCCTTACAAAACCGATATTGTTGCTCATCTTAGTTGGTAGAAGTTTTGTTGATAAATCAATACAAGGAAAAAAATACCGATAAAAAAAACACTAATATTCATCATCATGTACTACTTATTTCGCTGCATAATTTCTTCAAATGGCAAAATATTCAATTCCCATAGAATATCATCTCCGGTAACCCATTTCACTGAATTGAGAGATAGTATGGTATCATAATATTGAAGCCAACTCGATCCCCTGGATATATTCATTTTGATTTCGAACAGAAGATGACCTTTTTTTTCAACGATATCATGTTTGCTGGCAATTCCGGCCTCAATAATAATGTTTTTCACCTTAGGATGAATCGTCAAATAGTTTTTCTGATCCCTTTCAAGTGGTTTGACGTCAACTTCAAATTGATTTTGGGCATCAATATTATTTTCAAACTGGAAATTATCCTCTGGTATTTCAATATAAAACTCGAATTCAATGTGTGCTTCCAAACGTTGAAAACTTGCCTTCCCCAGGGTTACTTTATCTACCGGTATATTTACCCAAATCCGCTTTGGCAGGTTTTGTGAGAGGTAATCGTTCCATTTTCTTGTCTGTAATTCAAGATTTGTATTGGCACTCAGCGATGAATCTTGCGTCTGCCGAATTTTATTAAGATGACCGGAAAATTCTTCAAGGAAAGTATAAAATGCCTCCCTGGATATCTCCTCCTGGACAGAAAATAGAATTCCAGATCCCAGTAGCAGAAAAAGAATGACATGAATTGAGAAAAATATTTTACTCATGATCATATCCCTCATTCTTATGAATCTAAAAGTATAGAAATTTCAGAGGAAATGAAAGTTTTTTTGAGCAATTCAATAAAATGATTCTACTAAAGTTTTAAATTACTATTTCTAGACAGAATCAATAAAAAAATAGTCAAGTACAAAATATTTCGTGAGTGTCGTGTTAAAATTGAATTTTATTATTAAATAAATTTATGATTCTGTCTCAGATAATCTTCCCCTGGCCCTATAAATAGGACCTTTCCCTTTCCTCATGCATTGCAAAGACCGGAGGATGTGAGTTACAACTGTTCGGAGACATAGGTAACAGTTACACGTTTATCCTTGACCCACCCCTGCCTGCACCAGGCAGCTACCGGGCAGGCCAAGCATTTATCCCCTCCCTTATGCATAAGGGAGGGGATTATAAAACTTCTGATTGCTTAGAATATTACTTGGGGTGGGTCAGCTCCATAAGTTGCAGATCAAGTCCATTCAATTATAAAAGCTTAAGATATCACTATTACCTATTTATTAATAGCCATCAACTTTTTTAACCGGACACCATTGATATTAAATGATTAAATGAAAAAGGGTAAAATAATTTATTGAAATGTTCCTGAGTATTACAATATACCACCACGAAAACACAATTCAGGTTCACAAAGAGCATCTGATGATGTCTAGGCTACTACTTCTCCTCTCTCCAATGAGGCATCAAGTGTCATGAGTATTCTGGTACGGAGGACCTCATTCATCAGTTCTTTACAACTGTTATCCAATTCTCTTTTAAGACGGTGATAATCATCCTCCGATAGTTTACCACTAATCCCTTCAGCCTTCAAAAATTGATTTAGTTCCGTCTTCGAATAGCATTTTGGGATGATAATGTCCGTCTGCTTCCGCAAATAATCCAAAAGGTTGAGAATTTCCTGGTGACTCATCTTCTCAATGACCTCTTTAGCGTATTGGAAGTATCCCATGTTTTTCTCCTTTATTTAGAACCTCATGTAATTTTATAAACGGATTGAATTTTATATTCTTAAATCTTTGTGCAAAATAAAAAGTGGGTATTTAAATAAACCTATAAAAAATATGGGATTTTCTTTTAAAGTCATCCTGACGGGAATGACAATATCTTATGTGCCCTAATCGTATATTATTTTTTTCAATTATGCACACCGGGTATTTTTAACATTTAAAAAAAATAAACTCCAGTTTCTTCCTATAACTGCAATGTGACCAATCTAAAAAAAATACAATTTTTTAAAAATTCTAGCAGAATTTTTCGAATAAAAAGTGTTATATTTAATCATCAACAGCATCAGATAATTATTAAAGTCCTAATGAATTTATTCTAGCTCACAATCACCGTTACATATCTTTGAGACGGAACAGCTGATATGGCCTTAAACTACCTCTGGATTTTTTTCTTCCTGGTTGCATTTATCGTTGCTTTCATTCGATTAATTTTTTTCCAGGATTATGATGTTTTTCCAAATATACTCCAGTCCACCTTCGACATGGCTAAAACCGGTTTCGAATTATCCATCTATCTGACAGGAGTAATGGCCTTCTGGCTGGGAATAATGAAAATCGGAGAGGAAGGTGGGATTATTCATTTTTTCAGTAAACTAATCAAACCTTTTTTTTCTAGAATATTTCCTGGAATTCCTGACGATCACCCGGCAACAGCCTCCATGATTATGAATTTCTCAGCAAATATGCTGGGTCTCGATAATGCAGCCACCCCCCTGGGCTTAAAAACCATGAAGGAAATGCAGGAGATAAATCCAGATAAAGATACTGCTTCTGACGCCCAAATCATGTTCCTTGTTTTAAACACATCCGGCTTATCAATTATTCCGCTGACAATTTTAATCGATCGTTCTGTGGTGGGCGCTGCCAATCCTACTGATGTTTTTATTCCGATCATGCTGGCTACTTTTTTCAGCACCCTTGTGGGACTCATTGTGGTATCCATATATCAAAAGATCAATCTGCTTGATAAAGTGGTTCTGGCTTACATCGGCGGCATTTCGCTGTTTATGGGCGGGATCATCGTCTATTTCTCCCTGATCCCACAAGAACAAATTTCGATTATATCGAGTGTGGCGAGCAGTCTGATTATCTTCTGTGTAATCATTAGTTTTATCATGTTAGCAGTCTTTAAACGGGTCAATGTTTATGAAGCATTTATTGACGGAGCAAAAGAGGGTTTCGTCATCGCAGTCAAGATTATACCATATTTAGTCGCCATATTAGTGGCTATTGGGGTATTTCGAGCAGCTGGTGCGCTTGATTACATCATCCAGGGTATCTCCGGATTTGTATCCCTGTTCGGAGTAAACACCGAATTTGTTGAAGCACTTCCTACTGCTTTTATGAAACCTCTCAGCGGAAGTGCCGCCCGGGGGATGAATCTTGAAATTATGCAGACTTTCGGCCCGGATTCATTTGTCGGTAAACTCTCCAGCGTCTTCAGAGGAGCAACTGAAACCACTTTTTATATTATTGCGGTCTACTTTGGATCAGTCAATATTAAGAAGACGAGATATGCTGTAACTGCGGGTTTACTGGCAGATTTTGCAGGTATTATTGCGGGAATTTTTATCGGCTACCTCTTTTTTCACTAAAAGAATTAGAATTCTCCCTCAACTCCCAGACCGGGATCATTATTAAAAACAAGCTTACCCTCCCTGACTTTAACACCGGTAAATGGATCATTACTGATCAGCAAATTACCGTCCAGGTCCGCGTAATCCACAAAGGGTGCAAGGTGAGCTGCAGCAGATACTGCAACTGAACTTTCAATCATACAGCCAAGCATTATTTTTAAATCGAGGGCTTTGGCCATTTGAATCATGCGAAATGCTTCTAATAACCCACCGGATTTCATTAATTTGATATTAATACCGTCATAGGCCTCCGCAAGAACCGGGATATCAGCTGAAGATTTAACCGCTTCATCTGCAATAATAGGAATTTCTACCCGTTCTCGGAGCCAGGCTGTCTCTTCCAGCATGGTAGATGGCATCGGTTGTTCAATAAATTCAACACCCTGCGAGATCAACCACTCTATATTTTTCAGTGCCGTCTCCTTCGATTTCCATCCCTCGTTGGCGTCCACACGTATCGGTTTATCAGTCACACTCCTTACAGTGCTAATAATCTCTTTATCTCGCTCTGTACCGACTTTAATTTTCAGGATCGGGTATGGTTTAGCCTCCCGAACTTTCTGTTTGATGACTTCTGTTGTATCTATCCCAATCGAAAATGAGGTAACTGGAGCATCAGATGGATTCAGTCCCCAAAATTTGTATAGCGGTACACCGAAAGATTTTCCGATCCAATCCATCAATGCAATATCCAGGGCAGCCTTGGCACAACTCTGATCTATTATCTTTTGATCCAACGCATCCTTGATATTCATATAATGATAAAGAGAGTTGTTTTCAAATATATCCTGTGCCTCATTAATTCTTTTAGTGGTTAACTCTGCATTTTCTCCATATCGGACATTGGGAGCTGCCTCACCATAGCCAACGATACCATCCTTTTGAAGTTTAACGAACACATTGTCTTTAAAATTACTGGAGTTTCTCGATATTGTCCAGGTATGCGCTAATTCTAATCTTTTGGTTTTAACTTCAATCATGGGTTCCCCCGATTTTGTTATTGCGCTTGTTGGGCCAGCATATAAATAATCAGATAACTTATGAAATAAGGTTAATCCCAGTATTCCTTTTCCGGATAGACTCAAAAAATCTTTTCTATTCATTTTCATTATGGTACTCCAAAACCAGGAATGATTTAAAAAAATCTTTTGATATATTTAAGGGTTTTACGGCGGTAAGGGCTGAAATTATCTGCCCCGGGATCCAGGCTGTTAATAGCTACCTGACCACCCTGGTGAATGAATTCAGGACCTCCCAAGCTGATCCCAACATGAGTCACACGTTTTTTCGATCCGAAAAATAACAGATCGCCCGGTAATATATTTGAAAATACCTCATCCGGATTTATCTCCTCGCCTACCAGTGCCTGCTGGCGGGAATCCCGGGGTAAAACAATACCATTT
The DNA here is from genome assembly GCA_965370645.1 of uncultured bacterium. Taxonomy (GTDB): domain Bacteria; phylum Calditrichota; class Calditrichia; order RBG-13-44-9; family RBG-13-44-9; genus RQOF01. Next base: position 2,592 of record CBDUVK010000131.1, on the reverse strand, counting down.
GCTCTGAAGGTTATCTGGGTGAAGCCAGAACAATCATTTCCTTTTGTAGAATTTCCTCCCCATAAATAAGGAAGACCCATCATACGTCTGGCAGTTTTAATAATTACAGCGCGCAGTTGCTCCGGGGAGTGCTTTTTAGTTTGAGTGTCCGAAAGGTAGCTTGATCGAATATATCCGGAGCGACCATCCGGAGTGGATACTTTGCTCCACACCATTCCCTTCTGTTCCAGATGAAGTAAAGCATTCATAACAACATCAGTCACTGGTTCAGAACCTTCCCTATTTTTCGAATAAATAATTGGAAACATTGAAACTACCCGGACTCTTGCCATCTCTTGCCATTGAACAATCCCGCTGGAATCAGTCCTGAGAAATGAATCGTTTGTTATCCATCCCAGATATCCATATTCTGTCTGAACAAAATACCAGCCACGACTATATTTTAAAAGAAGTAGGGTTTGACCCATAATATTTTGATCAAGAAGCTGAGCCGCATGGCGGGGTTCCTCTCTGATGTTCGCCACACTGATTTTGACAATACCGTAAATACTGTCACCCAGCTCAGAATGCGGTAATTCTAATAATTCACTTTCATATTTATTTTTACCTATCAGAGAATCGGCGAGCATCAGTAAATCGTTTCTGGCTTCAGGCAGAGTTGTTTCACCCCTTAAAATCCAGGTACTCCCCTCTTTCACCAGCTCCGCATTAACCACATCCAGAGAGGGATCCGGGGCATATTTGTTCTGAATGGTCTGGACTTGTATATCAAACTGAGAAATTTTTACATTATCCTGATTGCATCCTATTAATTGTATCAGCAATAACAGTATTGAAGTGCCAATGAACTGTAATTTACTAAATTTAGACTTCATCTAGTGAACTCCTTATTGAGCTAAATAATTGCATCAAAATATAGTAATTTTCCTCGGAGTTACAAATTATTTGAATATATAGCCCTGGCAATATCCCTTAGATTGTATCGTGAAGCCATCACTTCCGCATAGGCACCGGCCGATAATATAGCCAGTAAATCATGACGCCGGGTTTCAGGTAGCAGGACATTTTTACCTAAAAAATCTGCAGATTCACAAACCGGCCCCACCACATTATATTTTCTTGGGCTACCCTCACTGGTTAAATTAATTATTTTATGATGCGCGCTGTACAGTGCCGGACGAATCAGTTCGGTCATACCGGCATCGATTACCACAAATTCCGAATTAAATCCTTTTTTTACATACAAAACACGACTTATCAGATAACCACATTGTGCCACCAGTGATCGTCCAAGTTCAAAATGAATCACCTGATCCAGTTTAAGACTAAGATTATCCTTAAATATATTAAAATATTTTTCATATTCCGGAATTTGATTTTGAATCGGATTCTGATAATCGACTGCCAGTCCACCGCCAAGGTTGATATGTTTAAATTTTATACCTTTTTGATCGAAATTTTGCAGGATTTCATTGATCCTGAGGGCAAGATTTTTAAATATCGGAAGGTCACTGATTTGAGACCCGATATGGGTATGTAAACCAATCAACTCAATATGATGGTGATTTGAGAGAATTTCGGGTAAATTATCAAGTTCCGATAAATTGATTCCAAATTTGTTATCTTTCTTACCCGTTGTGATATAATGATGGGTATTAGCCTCCAGATCCGGATTGATTCTTAAGGCAATCGTGGCATGTAATCCTTCCTTTTTTGCTATACCATTGATAACTTCCAGTTCTTCCACTGATTCACAATTGATGCACTGAATATTATACTGGAGCGCGAATAATATTTCCTTATCGGTTTTGCCGACACCGGCAAAAACAATTTTCTCCGGATGAAAATCATTTTCCAGAGCCCTTTTTATTTCGTTGCCGCTAACGCAATCTGCACCAAAACCGTATTTTGAAATAAGCTGAAGAATAGGTCGATTGAAATTTGCCTTTAGAGCATAGTGGACTTGATAATTTAACTTAGTAGATATTTCCCGAAGAACCTGGAGGTTTTTTTCTAATATGTCCAGGTCATAATAGTAAAAAGGTGTTTCAATGTTATTAAATTTTTCTATGATATTCTTATCAAACATCTCTTACCCTAAAGAAAACCACTTAAATTGTTTGATGATATTCAAAATACGAATTAGGATCATGCTTTTAATCAAAAGGCATGTCATTGCGAACAAGCAATACAGAAACTTTAAGTCTCTTCATTTTTCTCAAATGGTTTGATTGCTTGTGAAGCAATCCCCTTCTTTGCCTAAAAATAAGATTGCTCCCGTTTGGCCGCCCTGCCTGCCTGTCCGGCTGGCCAGACTTGGCAGCAGGCAGACGGACAGGTCGTCGCTTTCACTCCTCGCAATGACTATCAATTTATTTCTTTCATCGATTAAAATGAAAAATCATATTTAAAAATATAAATATTTCCTAAAAGATTTCATGATTATTGCTTGAGCTCCGAAAATTGATATTTGAAATTGTTAATACATAATTATAAAAATCTGTTTAGAGTCTACCTGAACATGCTTTAAATATTTTATTCGTCCAGAATAACTGGATTCCGGCAATCCCTGCCGGAATGACACCATCAGCG
>CBDUVK010000130.1:0-7852 GCA_965370645.1 uncultured bacterium | reverse complement strand
TAATCATCCTCCCACGAATTTGTAAACCACTGGAAATTCCTTATTATCACTGCTATATTTTATCGTCACTATTCTTCGCATTGAAAAGATTTACTATCATCAGGCAATGAAGAGGTACATGAAATAAGATGCCAGTTACCAGATTATTTTGCAACTGGTATCTGGTGACCGGTATCTGGCATCTAGTAATTTCAAAGATTTTCTAATCATTATTTTAAAGGGAGTTTGCATATGAAATATCGGATTGAAACTGAAATGGTGCATGGAGTACACCAAACGGACCCCCATACCGGGGCGCTGTCCATGCCTATCTATCAAACATCGACCTTTGTTTTTAAAGATTGTGAGCAGGGCGCCAGACGATTTAAAGGAGAAGAGTCCGGCTACATTTATTCACGTCTCGGTAATCCCAATACGGATGTTCTGGGAGAAAAAATGGCAGTGCTGGAAGGTTATGAGGCTGGTATGGTTACCGGATCCGGGATGGCGGCGGTTTCCAATGTAATCTTTGCCACCGCGCAGGCGGGAGACCATATCGTCATAGATGATACTGTTTATGGTGGTACCCACTACCTGGTGGAGGATGAAATCCGAAACATTGGTATCGAGGTGACTCGCGTGGATGCCTCGGATCTCTCTCAGGTTGAAAATGCCATGCAAAAAAATACCAAAATGGTTCTCATTGAAACACCTGCTAATCCCACTCTCAAAATTATCGATATTGAACAGGTTGCAAAAATAATCCATTCCCACCAAGCCCTGCTGTGTGTTGATAATACTTTTTTAACACCTATCAGCCAGCGACCTAAAAATCTGGGTGCGGATATTGTGCTGCATTCTGCAACCAAATTTATCAGTGGTCACGGGGATGTGGTGGCAGGTGCGGTGGTCGGTAATAAGGATTTTATTAAAAAAGCATTTAAAATTGCCACTCACTACGGCTGGTCACTGGCACCTTTTAATGCCTGGTTGTTATTAAGGGGATTAAAAACCATGGCATTACGCGTCCAGCGCGGCGAAGAAAATTCGTTGCAGATTGCAAAGTGGCTGGAAAAACACCGTGCCATTGAGAGCGTCTACTATCCGTTTCTGGAATCACATCCCCAGTATGAACTGGCCCGCAAACAACAGACCGGCGGGGGATCGGTGATCGCCTTTGAACTTAAGGGGGGATATGAAGCGGGTAAATCTTTGATGAATAGTGTGAACTTATGTACCCTGGCGGTGAGCCTGGGGGACTGTGATACCCTGATCCAGCATCCGGCTTCCATGACTCATGCCGGGATGAGTGAAGAAGCCCTTAAAGAGGCATATATTACACCGGGAATGGTTCGCTTAGCAATAGGTGTGGAGCATGTGCAGGATCTCATCGGGGATCTGGAACAGGCATTGGCGAAGTATTAACCCCTCCTGGTGCCAAAGTATTACTTTGGCACCAGGAGTGATGTTACTTAATGCTTGGAATCTTTGGGTGCTAGAAACCGGTTATACAGCAAAAGTGCTAGAATGGTGGCGACACCGATACAGCTAAAAACCAACCATAAAGTTTTCGGTTGATTCAGGTTATCCACAAAATGGACGTAAAGTCGGGCGCCCATGATCCCACCGATGGAGCTGCCAAAGACTCCGTAAAGGAAGAGATATCCCATATACATGGCCTTTTTATCGGGAGGGGCTGTGAGTCCGATATAACTGATAAATTTGGGGTGGGCGGTCATTTCCCCTACCGAAAAGAGACCGATACCGATCAGGAAAATCCAGATATCGGTGGAGATGGCTAGGATAGCCATACCGATGGTACCGATGCCTATTCCGGTTATCATGGTCGGTAAGGCTTTCTTGGTTTTTACAATATTGGAAATCAGGAGTTGGAGCAGGATGATGGTGCCGGCATTAATTACCGTGACATGCTCCACATCAAAAAACCAGTTAATATGCAGGCCAAATACTCCCAAGAATTTATTGATGGCAATATTCAATGATTCTGCATCCACATAAGCCTGCACGTACCACAAGACTGAGTCGAACATCTGGAAATAGAGAATCCAGAATCCTGAATATAAAAAGATCATCAGTAAAAATTTGGCGTGATCCTTAAATTTATCCGCATCGGATTTATCGATGATAAACAGAGAAGTGACGGATATTAAGATGATGAAAGATATGATCCGGCCCAGGGTGGTCAAACCCGGTATAAACCAAAGGATGAGACCCAGGGAGGTAACAACAAAAAAAGGTACGGTATAACTGACCGAGGACTCTCCGCCAGTTGTTTGTACAACACCTTTGCTACTGTAATTAATGATGGCCAGTGCAATCATAATAATTCCAATAACATACAGTAAGAAGAAAGAGCGCCCGTTGCTGGCACTGTAGAGATCCCGCAGATTAGTGCCGGTAATTCCGGCCAGCTTGGGATTCCGCTGAAGATCCGCTTCTAAATTTGCCTGGTAGTCTGCAAATGCATCGGGATTGTGCAGGATGATCTTAAAATTATCAGGAGATTCCTCTATGATCTCATAATTATCCTTGGTGCCATCACCGCGGGTTATACTGATACTTATTTTCTGATCGGAAGATTTAATATAGGACTCCAGGTCCGAAATTGAAATATCAGCCAGCTCCGGATAGGTATGCAGTGAATCCAGTAAAACCGGAGCAATCTGATCGATCTGGTCAGGTTTGAACAGAGTAAGGGCGATACGGGAGGAGTCTTTGTTTAGTAATTTAATTTTATAAGCATCCTGCGCCATCATATTTCGATCCACCCTGAAGATGAGGGTGGTATTCTCTTTCCGGATACCGATGGTTGGAAATTTTTCGCTGGCAATTGGTGTTTTCAGGTAATCTAACAGAGAATAAGTAAACAAAGCAGCCATGATCAGCAGGATGACGGAACGTTTCATGAGGGTTTGTTTCATCATGTTAAACAGTAGTACCACCGGGCTGTAAATTATCTCAAAGGCATTGGCCAGGGTCTGGATAATGTTGGTTTGCTTTGATTTATCTTTCTCTGAAGCCGGTTTCACCGGATCCTTATAAAAGAAGAAGGTGGGAATGAGCATGGCAGCCGTTCCAATGGCCGATGCGATGATGACATAGCTCCAGTCCATCTTTTTCAGAATGGGAACCAGGATAAGCGGAAAAAGAAAGGCCCCCAGATTGATGGTCCAGTAAAAAATTCCAAATCCCAGGGTGCTGTTTTCTTCATCGGTTACCCGGGCAATGGTGCCTGAGATGATGGGCTTGAATGTCCCGGCACCGAAACCCATTACCACCAAGGCTCCAAATACCAGGGCATAACTGGTCGCCTGAGCGACAAGAAAGTATCCCATGCCTAGCAGGGAGAAAGCAATCATCAGCATTTTTCGATATCCGAAGCGGTCTGCCAGGGCACCGCTGATGATCGGAAGGAAATAGAGCAGCGGCTGTATGGTGCCTTTGATGAGTCCTACACTCTCTTTGGCAAAGTGCAGATGTTCTGTAAGATATACTGATAGAATGCTCATCATACCGTAATACGATCCGCGTTCGAAAAATTCGAAGATAATAACTAACCAGAATAATTTGGGAAATGATGATACTCCCTTCTTGGCCGGTTGTTGATTTTCCATGATCATCCTCTTGGGTTTATATAAAGGGATTAAAATAACTGAATCAGTTTAGAAATGCAAAGCGGAATTAGAGATTTTATCAGATGAGACATATAAACTATTCTTGAACAAGTATCACCCCACTGCTGGGCGGGATAGAAAGTTGTCGATTTTCTATCCACTGAAAGGGTGTTTCGGCCGTCCGATTATGGTTTGCTAAAACACCCCATTTACCGGAGGGTAGCTTATAATCCTGCTCATGATCACGATTTCCATTCAAATAAACCAGATATTTCTTATTTTTATCATTCACGGAAAAACTGATGAATAAAGAATCAGTCTGTGGATAAAATTCATATTGATCCTGCTTTGCCCGGGAAAATACAGAATGGGATTTCCTGATAGAGATGAGCCCACGGTAATAATCAACCAGTCCCCGATTCAGCTCGGCATACTCATAATTCAGCCAGTTGGTCTCATTGTCCTTGTTATAGCTGTTGTGATCGATCATATTGATATGTTCTTCAGGGACCATAGTATTGGCAATCACCTTACTGCGTGCATATTCCTGTCCCTCATGGATCATGAGCGGTCCCTGAGAAACGAACAGACAAAGTGCCGCGAGTTTATTGATTTTCATCTGCAGGGGGCTCAGTTTCGCATGAGCATCCGGGTTGGTAAGCCGCTCGTCCTCCCTCACATCCCCTAAACCGATTCGAATAAAATCTCCCATGGTATGGTCGTCATGAGATTCAAGATAGTTCACTGAATGGGAACTGCTGAGGTATTGTCCGCCATCTGTCCGCAAAGAGCCGGTAATATAACGTTGTAAAGATCTTTGATCATTTTCTCCCTGCCAATTCCCAAAGATAAAGCCCAGACCATCCTTAGGATTCTGCCCTTTTACAGCGTTTCTGATCTTGTCATTCCAGGAAGCCCAGCTGTGGTCGGAAAAACCGCCTGGATCATACCCACCTCCCCAGGGCTCCGCAATTAGAATCACGTTGGGATTGATTTGCCGGGCAGCTTGCCGGATTTCATCGATGGTCTGCCAGTCGATCATTTTAGCCAGGTCGAAGCGAAAACCGTCTACATGATATGTCTGCATCCAGTGAACGACGCTATCCTTGATGAGACGGCGAACCATCAGCCGTTCTGTTTTCAAGTCATTTCCGCAACCGCTCACTGATGTGAAGGAGCAGTCATTTTCCAGTCTGAAGTAATAAAATTTGTCGATGAATTTCAGGGGATTATAGTCATACTGGGACACATGATTATAGACAACATCCATGAGAACGGCCATCTCATTGGCATGGAAGGCTTTTACCATCTCCCTGAATTCGTTGACCTGACTGCCGTCTGCCCCGCAATATTTGCCCGCTTCAAGGTTTGCGCCATTGCCATAATAAGATTCCGGTGCGAAAAAATAACTGGTCATGTAACCCCAGTGATTTCGCGCATAGGGATTCCAGGTATTATAAACCGGAGCATCATGATCTTTATAGGGTACCTCTAAATTGCCGTAATCCTGACAGGGAAGCAGTTCCACTGCATTTACACCCAGTGATTTAATGTAGGGGAGACCGCCACGTTGCTTTTTTTCCAGCAAGCCTTGGTAATGTCCGCGCTTTTCTTCCGGCAGTCCCGATGAGGGATGGGCAGTTAAATCACGAAGGTGCATTTCATAAATAATCAGATCTGACCAGGGTGTGTTGATCCAGGTATCCCCCTCCCAGTTATAATCTTTTTCAGGCATGATAAGGGTTTTGGCAGGATGAGTATAATGATTTCCGGTTACCGTGGCTGGACTGTAGGGATCCGCCACCACAATGGTGGAGTCAAATACTTCGCCGTCGCCCTGTGGACCCCAGACCTGGTAGCCATAATATTTTCCGATACAGTCTGCCTTCAAGTCGTATTCCCAGACGCCCTGATCATCCCGTTGCATGGCGAATTGTTGACCTTTCTGATCTGAATAATGATCAAATAAAACCAATTTTACCCAGATTGCCCTGGGTGCAAAGAGCCTGAAATATATCTGTTCACCCGAAATTTGATATCCCAGTGGTTTATCGGAGTAGAGAGAATCGAGTATACCATCCGGTATCAGGAACAGACGCTGATTTTCGGGAAATCGAAGATAATAATGTTTGTGGAGTAACATCGGTTGGTCGGTATGGATCTTAATCATATTATCTTGTATTTCTGCTTTCCCGACCGAAATCTCTGGTTCTATTTTCAGATTATCGAGGATCTCTGTAGAAAGCTGACCTGAATAAGCAATCTCGATAAAGTGCGGACCCTGTATTTTTGCGTGTTGTATTTCATATGGATTATCTGAATAAATTCGATTTACCAGCAGGATGAACATGGCCAAATAGATTAGGCGAAAACTCATAAAGTCTCCCAAATTACAATGTCCCTAAATTATTGATATAAGCTTCTAAAATAAAAGCGAAAATTGCATTTTGTTTATTGCACTAAAACTTGTTATTTTAGGAGCCAAGGTTGCAAACTGAATTATCCGGGAATAATCTGAATTGTACGAATTAACCATCATTATTATATCGTTTCTGCTCACCTTTTATTTTTCCGGAACTGAAACCGCTTTTATTTCGGTAAATCGGGTTCGTATAGAATTGTGGCGTCGAAAAAAAAGCCGCTCTGCAGAAATTATTGCGGACTTTTTGAGGAAACCGGAAAAATTTATCTATACCACCCTGGTGGGAAATAACTTCGCCAATGTGGCATTCGCTTCATTTGCCACTCTCTATTTTCATCAGTACCTGAGTGAGGCTCTAACCTGGTTTCTTATTACGGCCATCACCATCCTGTGGGGTGAGATTATCCCTAAGACACTCTTCCGCAGTCTGGCAGATTGGATTATTCGTAAAATTGCGCCGGTGTTGTTGTTTTTTTACTATCTGTTTCAACCGATCATATGGGTTGTTGGTGGAATTAGCAGGATTATTTTAAGACTATTTCATTACTCCTCTGATGAATTTACAGATTTTTTCTCCAAGAAAGATGTGGAAGTTTTAATTCAGGAGAGCCAGAATTATGTGAGTATGGATGAAGAGGAGAATCTCATCCTGACCCGCCTGCTGGATTTAAAACAACTGCATATTCGTAATGCCATGATTCCGCGCACCGAAATTGAGGCGGTAGAGGAGAATGCCAGTCTGAATGATCTGGTGCAGATATTTCAAAAGAGCGGCTTAACTAAAATTCCGGTATATCGTAAAAATCTGGATGATATTATCGGCGTGGTTTTTCTGAAGGACCTTTTTCTGAAGCCCGAGTCCGTTAAGAGCATTATTCGGGAGGTCATGTTTGTCCCCGAAACCAAACGCAGCCTGTCACTGCTGCGGAATTTCAAACAGAAAAATACCTCCATTGCCATCGTTATCGATGAATATGGAGGCACGGCCGGTCTGGTTACCACCGAGGATTTGATAGAAGAGTTGGTAGGAGAGATCATTGATGAGTATGACGAAGCAGAGATCCATATTCGAAAAATTAATGAAAATATCTTCAGTGTGAATGCCCGTATTGAGCCGGAAGTTTTAAAAAAGGAGATTGGGGTTGAAATTCCGGAGGGAGAATATGACACCCTGGCCGGATTTATCCTGAATCATCTGGGGCATATCCCCAAGCGCGAGGAGTCATTCGAATACAATGGTATTAAATTTGTGATTACCCGGGCGACCCGCCGCAAAGTAGACTGGGTAAGGATTTTTCTGCCGTAAAATTATCGGGATATGATCAAATTCCTGGCAAAATGTATTGTATAGACTGGAGACATGGGTAACAGGCGTTCGGAGATATAGGTAAACACATTTATTAAATTGATGGCTACTTGATTAACTTGGAGGTAGCCATGAGCTGGAAGGAAGTTACTGTTTATCTTTTATAAGTGTACCCCTTCCCTTTTTCCCTTCCCCTGCCGGCAGGGGAAGGGATAGGGTTAGGGTATATATTAGCTAAGATGAATATCTACTAAATCTTTTCCATACATCTTTGTGATTACCCGGGCAACCCGCCGTAAAGTAGACTGGGTAAGGATTTTTCTGCCGTAAAATTATCGGGATATGATCAAATTCCTGGCAATCGTTTAATAGTTTTTGATCTTTTTTAACCCACCCCTTGATCCCCTCCCTTATGCATAAGGGAGGGGAATACGAAGCTTATGATGACTTAGAAAATGACGTGGGGTGGGTCAAGGTACATGATAAACAATAAAATTATGTAACAAAATA
>CBDUVK010000129.1:0-7865 GCA_965370645.1 uncultured bacterium | reverse complement strand
ACACTGGCAGTGAGCATCGCCGGATTTTCCAAATCTTCTACTTTCAGACTTTCCCACTCTGCGCGAACACCCAATTTCCCGAAACTCACACCGGCACCAACACCCCAGGAAAAATCGCTGCTACTGCTACTTCCAGTAACATCACCAACCTTAAATTCGCTATCCGAGAAAAAATATCCCGCTTTTGCGAATACCTCGAGCATGGTAAAACTCAAAGTGCCTGTTGCAAAGACATCAAATCCCTTAACATTCGATTCCAATTCCACGTTCTGGACCGTATTCTTGATGGTCCCTAAGGAGCGATAACCACCTTCAACACCCAGCAATTTTATAAATTTATACCCTGCAAAAAATTTGTAGGCAAAACCGTTTCCATCAATCTTAACATCTTCGCCACTTACCTCGGTTGGTGAAGTTTCAACAAATGATGAACCAACACCACCGCCTATGAATAATTTGCCGGGAAGCTGAGCCCACAGAGAACCAGAGAATAATAGAACAACAACAATTAAACCCATCACACGTCTCATCTTTTTCCTCCTTTTAAGCTAAATTTAATTTCCTTGTTCTGATTTTCATCATCATCGGCTCTAAAGTAAAAAACATAATTCAGACACCAATATTTTGAGAAGCAGAAAACATACACCACGAATATATTAATAACAAGTGATTTCTACCAAAGGACTGAAACCAGCACTGATTATTACAGTCAAAAGCAATCGGGTTTAATATTGCTTGTCCCCCCAGAAAAAATTGATTATAAAAATAGTTGATTAGGGATAAAATTTATATTCAATTATTATGCTTAAATATTCCCAATCGTTAATAAAGAAGGCAGGAAATCCATGAAGAATCCAACCATTTCTTCATTCCTCAAACATCATTATCGTCACTTTAATGCCGCAACATTGGTGGATGCAGCCCAAGAGTACACAAAACTTCTTCAGGATGGAGGGCGGATGATGATCACCCTGGCCGGTGCCATGAGTACTGCCGAACTGGGTTTATCCCTGGCCGAGATGATCCGCAAAGACAAAGTACATGCGATTACCTGCACGGGCGCCAATCTGGAGGAGGATATATTTAATCTGGTGGCCCACGAGCATTACCTGAGAATACCGCGGTATCGTGAGCTGACTACCCATGAGGAGGAAAAATTATTAAAACGTCACCTGAACCGGGTGACCGATACCTGTATTCCGGAAGAAGAAGCCATCAGGCGTATTGAGGAGGCGATGATTGAGGAATGGAAGACTGCAGATAAAACAGGTGCCCGATATTTTCCCCATGAATTCTTCTATCGAATCATCAGAAGTAATAAACTACAGAAATACTATCAGATCGATCCCCGCGATAGCTGGATAGTAGCAGCCTGCGAAAAAAATCTGCCCATTTTTGTACCCGGTTGGGAAGACTCTACCCTGGGCAATATCTATGCCTCTTACTGTATTACCAGTCAAATAAAAAATGTCCATACCGTTCGAACCGGCATTGAACAGATGATGGTCCTGGCTAAATGGTATGAGCAGATCTCAAAAAATCATTCGATTGGATTTTTCCAGATTGGCGGCGGTATCGCGGGAGACTTTACCATCTGTGTGGTTCCCATGATGCGCCAGGATCTGCAGAAGAAAGATATCCCCTTATGGAGCTATTTTTGCCAGATCAGCGATTCCACCACCAGCTATGGATCCTACTCCGGAGCAGTTCCCAATGAAAAAATCAGCTGGGAAAAATTGGGACCGGAGACTCCAAAATTTATCATTGAATCCGATGCCACCATAGTTGCGCCACTAATCTTTGCTTATGTGCTGGGTGAATGAACAAGAAAAAGGCTCAAGGAAAGAGGGGGAAAGGGAAAAGGGAAAAGGGTAAAGTGTATTAAAAATAATCACTTCTGTTTGTTTATATCTCTTGCCAAAAATGATTTCCTGGTTTTTATTAACCCGCTTAACATTGATGAAATTTCAATCGATTCAGTAAGCCACTTATTTCCGATATTTGAATCAATGTAATTTACGTTAGTACCTATAATAGTCTGCGATCGAAACTCTCCACAGGAACCTTTGGCATATATTAAAAAGCGGATAAATTCCCGATCTGAACCACGTTCAAATCCTTCTGCAATATTACTCGAAATAGATAATGCGGTTCGTGAGATCTGATCCTTAAACTCGTAATATTTTTTCGAGTAAAAATAGAGGATAACATTTTCACACAATTGTGCGGATCTTCGCCAGACATTTAGATCTTCAAATCGTTTATTTACCATTAATTCCTGTTTTTTGGATGATCTTATCTAGAATGAGACAAAAATTATACCAAAATTTCTCTTTGCCCTTTGCCCTTCGCCCTTGATAAAACCCCGACTTGAAAGTCAGGGCATCCCACTTCTCACCTCTCAATTCTAACTTCTAACTTAGTATCCCGCTGCCTGTCCATCTTTGCGCGATTCGGAGGCACCGATATACACACCATTCTCATGATCCCTCATAATCGCCTGGTATCCGCCGTAACTCATACGCCGGTAGCGAATTTGATGACCTCTCTTTTCTAGTTCCTGGATCGTTTCAAGTGGGATACCTGATTCTGCATTGACCCACCCTCCATCTTTCATTTTTTTACCAGTAGGTTGGGAGGATCCGGTGTGACGTATCCGTGGAGCATCACCCGCTTCCTGAAGATTCATCCCAAAATCGATCATATTGACCAACACCTGCACATGACCCTGTGGTTGCATGGAACCTCCCATGACTCCAAAACTCATGTAAGGTTGTCCATCCTTAGTGATAAAACCGGGAATGATGGTATGGAAAGGACGTTTATGAGGCGCATAGACATTGGAATGACCTATTTCCAGAGAAAATAATACGCCGCGGTCCTGCAGAACAAAGCCCAGCCCTGGAGGTGTCATTCCCGAACCCATGCCATCATAGTTACTCTGAATCAAAGAGACCATATTTCCAGAACTATCGGCTACTGTCAGGTATATAGTATCCCCGTCTTCCAGGGGAAGATCTCCGGGGTTATAATAAGATGCTGCCTGATTCTGGTCAATCAGTTTCCGTCGTTGAGCGGCATATTCTTTAGATATGAGAAATTCCAGAGGTAATTTGCTGAAATCAGGATCTGCATAGTATCTGGCACGATCTTCATACACCAGCTTTTTTGTCTCGAGCAGGAGATGCAGGTAATCCGGACTCCCAAAACCAAGTTTCCTTAGATTATATTCTTCCAGAATATTTAGCATTTGCAGCACCGCGATTCCCTGTCCATTGGGAGGTAATTCCCACACCTGATAACCCCGGTAGCTGGTAGAGAGAGGTTCTACCCATTCGCAATGGTGATCAGCCAGATCCTGGTATGACAAAAATCCCCCCTGCTCTTTCATAAACTGGTCAATTATATGGGCAATCTCTCCCCGGTAAAACAGATCCCGTCCCTCTCGGGCTATCCTCTCCAGTGTATTTGCAAGATAAAGATTCTTAAATATGTTTCCCTTGCGGGGTGCCTGGCCATCGATAGTATAGATGTCTTTGAAATTGGGAAATCCACCCAATCTTTCAATTTCCTCTTGCCAGCCCCGGGCGATCACTTCCGTGAGTGGAAATCCCTCACGGGCATACCGTATCGCGGGTTGCAGAATTTTTTCCATATCCAAATATCCAAATTTCTTATGCAGTTCAAACCAGCCATCAACACAACCCGGTACGGTGACCGTTAATGGACCAGGATCGGGTATTTCATTCATCCCTCTTTCAAAAAAATAATCCAGAGTCAGTGCGTAGGGAGAACGTCCGCTGGCATTTAAGCCGTATAATCTTTTAGTCTTACTATCCCAGACAATAGCGAATAAATCCCCTCCAATGCCACAACCGGTAGGTTCCATTAGCCCCAGGGCAGCATTTGCGGCTATGGCAGCATCCACAGCGTTACCTCCCTGCTTCAGAATATCCAGCGCGATTTGAGTAGCCAAGGGCTGACTGCTTGCTGCCATTCCATGGACCGCCAGAATTTCGGACCGGGTTGAAAATTGTCCGGGAGTGGGACGATCCTGGGCATAACTCAATGTGAGACAGATGACAGCTAGAATTAAATAGCTATATTTCATATTTCACCCCGATATTTCTTGGTAAATATTAGATATAAAACCATTTTAAAATGGTAAAAGGAAACATGCAATAGAAAAGCGACAGATTCAGCTTCCTTTTCTTAAAAATTAAAGTTAAAATAATGTATCAAGAAAGATGGGGATCGAACTCCATGAAAGATTTTATTATTAAACTCACAGAAGCAGCGATTATCTTAATTTTGCTGATTCTTTTCATTTTTGTTCTGGCTGATTGCAAGATGGAGAGTGAAAAACTGCGCCTCAAAATTGCATTGTTAGAGGATGAAAATGAAAAGCTCCGAATCGAAACTCAGGAAATCCGTAAAGCATATTCTACCATCCTTACCAGATTGATAGATGAAAAAAAGGTAAGCATAATAGAGATATCATCTCTCCTGCCGGCAAAAGAATTCGAGATTTTTACAACAATACAAGATGAACAGGGACAACAATAGATATAGATTTCATCGAAAGAGAGAATAAATGTCACCGATCGGGATAGAAAGAATATCAGCTGCTCATAAAACCTGGATCGAAAAAATCCTTACCCTATATTGGGGCTCTACCAGGCTTGTCAGCCGGGGAAAAATATACGATGGTTCAGACTTGCCAGGTTTTATTGCATATATAGATCAAGAACCGGTCGGTTTATGCACCTATCAGATCGTCCATAACCAATGCGAGATAATCAGTTTGAACAGTTTGAAAGAAAATCTGGGAATTGGTAGCACTCTGATTACAGAAGTGATTAAAGTGGCAAGGAGAGATAAATGTAAGCGGGTTTGGCTGATTACCACCAATGATAATTTGCAGGCCTTGGGATTTTATCAGAAAAGGGGATTTGTACTGGTTCATATACACCCAGATGCCATTAAAAAATCGCGGCAGCTGAAACCGGAAATTCCTCTCAGGGGACAGAATGACATCCCGATTCGGGACGAACTGGAATTGGAGCTTATTTTATAGATAATTGTGTCGAAAATAAATAGGGTTTATATTATAACTAATTCATAAAAGAAGGTAGCAATCAAGGTGAAAAAATCCGGATTGAAAAAGAAGACCGACAAAATCAGACAATACATTCGTCATCCGGTAGGCATCCCCTTGGAATATGTCATTACCGGCGAGTCATTTGAAAAAAGGGATTATGCCAAAAATATCAGCATTGGCGGCATCTGTTTCCAGACAGAGGAGAAATTATCTTCAGGCCTCCTTTTAGTAATCAAGATCCCTAGCATCGATCCCGAATTCGAGGGAATCGGTCGAATCGTGTGGTGTCTTGAAAGGCACAACCATTTTGAAATTGGAGTGGAATTTGTTGATGAAGATGACGCTTTCCGTGCACGACTCATCGAACAGATCTGTTATATAAAAAAATATCAGAAGGATATTCTGGAACAGGAGGGCCGGGAGTTATCTGATGAGGACGCCGCCGAGGAGTGGACCCGCATATTCGCAAAAAATTTTCCTGCAATCTAACCTTATTAATTCTCGGAATCTCACGCCAAGACGTAAAGAATAAAAAGCAGGTTTTCTTAACTTTTTCACGAATTATCCAATATGATTAGTTCAAAATATATTTTTTAAAGAATTTTGTGTTAATTCGTGTAATCAGTGGACAATTTCATTAGCGTTCTTAGCGTGATATATTAATCAGATTAGCCACCTCAAGAAACCTGATCGTAAACAATTTTCCCATTAATCAGCGTCAGTAAAGATTCGGTTTCTTTTAAATCTTCCACTGATATCTTAAAAATATCCCGATCAAGTAAGGTGAGATCAGCATCCATTCCAACCGCAATTCGGCCGAATCTACTCTCCATCCCTACCGCTTTTGCAGGATTTACTGTATAGGCTTTCAAACAAGTAGATAGATCCAGACATTCTTCCGGAACAAATGACTCTTCTTGCGGATCCAGGTTATAACGTCTTTCCATGGCGCTGTATATGGCATGCCATGGATTGTAGTTTTCAATGGGTATATCCGATCCGAAAATCAATTCCGCCCCGCTCCTATGTAAGCTGCCGAAGGGATAAGTAAGCCTGGCACGTTTTCCCAAATACTTCCCTATGATAGGAATATCACCGGCGAGATGAAGCGGTTGGACACTGGCATATATATGATGCTCAAAAAATTTCGGTCTATCTTGTGGCTGTATCAATTGAGCATGTTCTATGCGATGCCGCAATCCATATTTTTGACTCAGCTTATGATGTTTGGCCAGCACCCGCAACGTTTTTCTGACAGCACCATCACCAATCGCATGAATAGCACAAGACAATTTTTGATCCACAGCCCGTTTGACAACCTGATCGAGGGCTTCGCTATCCATTGCCTCTACTCCAGAATGGGAGAGACCTTCGTAATTCTCTAATAATTCGGCAGTTTGAGAGCCAAATGTGCCATCTACAAATATCTTGACACCGGCAACCTGTAATGGAAGGTCAGGAGAATTATGTTGACTTTTCAGATTGCCCGCCTGTGATAGACTCCTATGGGGCATATACCAGAATGTTTTCAAACCGAGCTCCTGCTGCCTATATGCTTCCTGATAAATTTTAAAGTCATCATTTGTCTCTACGCTATGGATGGCCGAGAATCCCATATTATGATAGTTCTCTACCGTCTTTAAATAATTTTCGCGTAGACGGGTGTAGTCCCATTTAGGAATGAGATTAAAAACGACCATGCGGGCATTCTCTTCCAGAATCCCGGTGAATTCACCTGTTTCCGGATGCAGGGCCAGTTGCGTTGCCCCCGGGTATGGCTTGTCCGGAGAAATATCGGCCAGTTTTAAAACCGCTGTATTTGCCCAACAAGAGTGCCAGTCTTTACTATCCAGAGCGATAAAATGGCGGGTACTGAGGTTGTCCAGATGGTGGCGTGTCGGTATCTCACCATCCGGCCAGTTATTATAATTCCACCCGCCGCCGGTCACCCATTCTCCCGGCTCAGTTTGTCCAATTTCTTTCTCGATGAGGTGAAGGGCTTCCTGCAGGGTATGACAATTCTCAAGATTTACCTCATTTTGTCTCCTGACAAAACCCAAAAAGTGCGTATGCGAATCAGTGAATGCCGGAAGAAGCAGCCGGCCTTTGGCATCAATCAAATCCGCTTCTGATTGATTCAGGGAGCGGGCACCCCGATCGTCACCCAGGTATACAATTTTAGATCCCGAGATGGCCAATGCCGATTCCGGCAAGATTCCCTGTATAGGATCATACAATTTTGCATTAACAATGATGTGGTTAATTTTGGAGTATGAAGACATGATGGACTTGGGGAGGGATGGTAAATGTTTATCTTAAACAAAAAACCCCCCAATGGGGGGTATGTTTATTTGGTAGATTCGTAGCGATGGGAAATTTCACCCTTCAGATACTCTCGCTGGGCTCCAATGACCGGATTTTCTTCCGGCTCGACCGGTTCATCGGTTTCGTTCTTTTCATCTTCCAAATTTAAAAATTCTTCTTCAAACTCGCCGTCTAATTCTTCCAGAATCTGCCTGTCTCTCATTCGTTGATATTGATCTTCATTGATCTGCCGGGCTCGTTTGGCAACAATCATAACCACTTCATAAAGATTTTCTGAAGTTTCCAAAAATTTATCAGTATCTTGGGTTTCTGCTGGCATATGTTCCTCCGTTATTCTAAAAAAGCTTGTAAATTTATATCCAAAATCTTTTTTTTCCAAATTAAAATATAATATTATTTTCTTTGCTCTAGGAAATTGAATTAATCCTGAAAATTTTTA
>CBDUVK010000128.1:0-7895 GCA_965370645.1 uncultured bacterium | reverse complement strand
ATCCGCCTAAATCCGTGTCATCTGTGTTCCATTATTTTTATTCAAATGGATATTTTTTGCTAATTTATCGTATCACTTTTCATGAATATCCTTCGCCTTAAGGCTGGAATAAAGCCCCGACGTTAACGTCGGGAAAAACTTCCTTTGTGAATATTCAGGCGGAAGTGTATATTTATGGGCGATAAATCAGTGGAGTATCAATGAATGCTATGATTCGAATCCTGCTTACCTTTTTCCTGGCCTTCAATATACTTATGGGCCAGATCTCGAAACTGGAGAAACAGGACTATCTGACAGCCCGGGGTATGTTTGATGATGAAATGTATGAGCTGGCACTGCAGCAACTGCTGAATTTCAGTGAGAAGTACCCTGGCAGTGTGCTACGCGAAGAAGTCCACTTTTTGCAGGGAGAATGTTATTTCTACCTTGCCCAGTACCAGGAAGCGGTTCAAAAATATCAGCAACATATAAGCGAATTTCCTGCTGGTGCCCTGTCGGATGAAGCTCTCTACCGGATCGGACTTACGTATTACAAAAACAATCAGTATATGCCCTCCATCTCGAATTTTCAGCAATTTATTTTAAACTATCCCAGCCACGACCTGGCAGCAGAAGGCTATTACTGGATGGGTGAAGCTTATTACAAGATTAAACAGCTGGAGAAGGCTGAAGCGGCCTATCAACAGTCTATCCGTAAGTATCCCGCCGCGGAAATCAAAGCATATTCCTATTACAGCCTGGGTTGGATTTACCAGGATACCCAACGTCCCGAAGAGGCTTTAGAAATATACCGCAAGCTGGTCACCGAATTCCCGGAACATGAACTAAGCCTGGAGGCCTATTTCATTCAGGGCAATATTTATTATGAAATGGCCCGTTACGATGAAGCGATTGAAACAACAGTGCAGGGATTAAAGCGCGATACTGAAAATCAGTTTAAGCCCCAGGGACTGTTTCTAATTGGTGAAGCGACCTATGCCAAAGGGGATGTCCAAAAAGCGCGCGAACTGTATCAGCAGGTCAGCCGGGAATTTCCTTACCATGAAATATACTGGCAAGCCCAATTCTCGTTGGGATGGACCTATTTTATTGAAGAGGACTATCAGCGGGCATTCGAAATTTTTCAGGGAGTTGCTGCCAACCGCCGAAATGATTTGGTTGGGATCAAGGGACTGTTTTACGCCGCATTGTGCCAGAAGAAATTGAAAAATTACCAGGAATCAGATCAGCTTTTTAATCAGTTGGTCATCACCCATCCCTCCAGCAGCTATGCTGCCGACGCTCTCTATGAACAGGCGGGGATGGCTTTTGAACAGGAGAATTATCGGGAATCGCTCAATTATCTGGGCAAATTGATCGACATTTATCCTGAAAGTGAATTAGCAACCCGTGCCCAAAAGATGAGTGCCGATAATTATATCGGCTTGCAGAATTATAGCGAAGCCTTACAGGTGCTTAATTCCATACAGAATCCACCACAAGACCTGAAACAAGAGATCATTTTTAAACGGGGGTGGTGTTCTTTTCAGCTAGGTGAATTTTCTCAATCATCACAAAGTTTGCAACTCTTTCTGCGGGAATTTCCTGAGGGAGAATTTAATCCGGAAGTTCAATACTGGCTGGGTGAAGCGCTGTATAATGAGAGGCGCTATAATGAAGCTCTGGAGGCCTATCAAAAGTATTTGAGTGATAATCCCCAACATGATTTTGCCAATGATGCACGTTATGGGATTGCCTGGAGTTACTACCAGTTGAGCCTGTACAAGGAAGCCATCCGGGCGTTCACCGACCTTGCTAACAGTAGTGATAAAGAGATGTATCAGTCAGATGCTCTATTGCGTAATGCAGATGCTTTTTTTGCCCAGAAGATGTACGGGGATGCCCGGACCTATTATCAACGGTTCTTGAAACGTTTTCCAGCCGGACAAGAGAAGGATTGGGCCAGGTTCCAGATGGGAATGTGTTATTTTAAGCAGGAAAAATATAAAGATGCCCGGATTCAGTTCCAGAAGTTGCTGCGCGACACCCATAAAGGTGAGTATGACGAGAATGCCCGTTACCTTATTGCACGCAGCTATTTCATGCAAAACGATTTTGACCGGGCGATCAACAACTACAAGGAATTTGTCAGTTCATATCCTCAGAGCGATTTGCTCCCACGGGTTTACTATGAGATCGGAGACGGCTTCTATAACAAGCGGGATTTTCGTGCGGCCATGGTCTGGTATGAAGATGTGATTAAGAAATATCCCGATAGCAAGGTGCTGGGGGAAGCCATCAATGGGTTGCAATGGTCGGCCATGCAGATGGGGCAGGTGGATCAGGCCTTTAAAGTTGCTGACCAGTACATTCGGGAAAATCCGGAAAGCCAGTTAAGTCAGGAGCTACTGCTTCGCCGCGGTGATTTCTATTTTGGCCTGAACCGCTATCAGGAAGCGATTTATGCCTATCAAAATTTTCTACGAACTTACCCCGGCTCACTGATGGCGCCCAAGGCCCAGTATTGGATCGGATTGAGTTATCACAACTTGAATCAGCCCGAAGATGCGGTTCAGGCCTTTAATAAACTGGCCAGGCAGTATCCGGACAGCGATGTGGTTCCGGATGCACTTTTTCAGCTGGGAATTATAAATCGTGAAAAGAACGAGTTTGATCAATCAATTAAAGATTTTAACCGAATCCTCAGTGACAAAACAAGGCGCAGTCAGGATCCGGCTTTTACTAGCGAGGTATACTATCAGCAGGGCCTGACCTATCTCAAACAGGGTGACGATGCCCGGGCAAAGGGCGTATTTCAAAGATCTATTCAGAGCCAGAAAGGGGCCTTCAGTGCTTATCAGTCCCGTATTGAGCTGGCCCGCATTTTCGCCCGTTCTCAAGAGATTGATCGTGCCAAAGAATACCTCAATCAGATTATTCAGGACCGTAATGATGAACTGGCCGCCCAGGCGCAGAAAGTACTGGGAGATGTCTATTTCAATGCAGGCAATTATCAGGAGGCTCTGACCAATTATCTGCGGGTTAAATATGTCTATCAGGGATATCCCACTTGGGTTGCGAATGCCATTTATTCAGCAGGAAGTACCCATGAAAAAATGGGCCAGATCGATGAAGCAAAAAAACTTTATAGGGAAGTGGTAAATAAATATCCGGCTGAGAAGATCAGTGAAAAGGCCAAAGAGAGATTGGCGGCACTATGACGATTCGAACCTATTTCGCAATCTTACTGATTCTGGTGATGCTGGGATCTCGGCCGATTTTTGGCCAGCAATCTGCCGATAGTCTACAGCGTACACAGCCAGAGAAAGTACTTCCCCAGATTCAACTACAGGAATACACCATTGTTGGATTGGCGAAAATCAGCCTGCCCCGCAAGATCCGTACCCAGGTTTTCAAAGAGGTGGATATTGAATGGAGCGATAATCAAAATGTATACAACAAGGAATTACCCGCCATTACCTTTCAATTTTCGCGGGTGAAGCCATCACTGTTTCAGCTGTATGACTTTCCCTGGCTCAATTCCAGAATCCATTATGGATCTTATAATGAAGCAGGTATTTTGGTAAATATGCAGTTTAAAGCGGAACAAACACTGCCTTATTTCTCAGCCCAGTTCCTGCGCAGCGATGGGCACGTGGATAATGCCCAATGGACTGATGTTGGATTAGAAGCCGGTGTCCATCAAAATCTTTCTGAAGGACATCTACTGCATGTCAGCACCAGCTACCAGGACAACAGGCAGGGGATCTGGCGCGATTACCAGGTATACCAGCAGGATTGGGAGGTACAGACAGTATTCTGGGATTTAAACGCTGCTTTGGAGAACAGCTGGAATGAAAGAATCCAAAGTAAATTTAGTGGGAATTTCTATCTGGACGATCACGAAAATGGGTTCAGATATGAAGACCGTGGATTTGATCTGTTCGCCGGGATGGATATCAATATTAAAGATACCAAAATCGGGTTATTGGGAAAATATGAACAGGTTGACCTTTCCCTCGCAAATGGAAACCTGTTACGCGATACCACCTCTGCTAGTTTACTCAATCAATATAAATCGTCCCTGCTCACCGGAAAAATCCACATACAACAAAAGCTGGAGATTGCATCCATTCTGGCGGGCATCAGCTATCAGAAAAGTGATGAGAGTGAGGTGCGAAGCATTACTGATAAATTCAGTAAGGAATATATTAATCCTTACGCATCCCTTGAGATTGGGAAACCAGGGAGCATTACATTCTATGTGCGATACAGACCCGGAGCTGAGACCCAGCATTTTCGTCAGGGGATAAGGCTACTACCCTTTAGTGAATTGGACGGTCTGCGGGTGTTAAACCATAAAATGCGCTGGGACGTCGGATTCGATCTGGATGTCCCATATCATATTAATTTTAGCGTTATCAGCCGCTTTTCGACTGTTGAACATCTTTCTGCTGTGGTAAATCCCAGCGATTCTCTGAAGGCCATTTTTACTCAGGGTGGTTATCCGGGATGGATTTATGACACTATTGATGAGACCCGCATCCGGGAATTATATGGAAAACTGGAGTGGAAGGTCTCTGAACAATTGCAAATTCTGGGATGGGCTAATTTCCGGCAAAGTGATATTCGCCAAGCCGGGAGCCGTACCGCCGAGGTCCAGGGAAAGGAACTTCCCTACTTCCCCCGACTTAACGGTTATGGTCATCTAAGCTGGAAGTTTTACAAAAATCATAAAATTACAGTATTTACCAATTATACCGGAACGCGTTACGATGATCTGACAAACCAAACCCAACTTAGCGACTTTTTTCTATTAAACACCCGGGTAGACTTGCAATTGAACCAAAACTTTCTATTTTTTATCGCCGGTTATAATTTACTGGATACTCAATATGAGGAATTCAGAGGTTTTATTGCGCCAGGCGTGACTGGTAATGTAGGTTTCAAGATCGTCATGTAAAATATTTAGAATGAATTTAAGTCTTAACTATAACATATTGTATAGCAGGAGGTTTTATGAGTCTTCTTTCAGTTTTGGCCAAAGGTGGCTGGTTGATGATTTTTATCGGCATCTTCTCTCTGATAGCGTTAGGTATTTTTATCGAGAGGTTGATGGTGCTTCGCAAGGCAAAAATTAATCTGAATGCCTTTTTAATTAAGATTCGTCAGTATCTCAATAAACAGGATTATGAGAATGCCCTGATCGTCTGTTCCAATACCCCGGGTCCTATTTCGAATGTTTTGGAAAAGGGAATACGCCTGCGCGGGCAGAGCCGTGAGGAAATAAAAGATGCCATTGAAAGTGCCGGACGGGCAGAAATTTACCAGCTGGAGAAAGGATTTGCCGCCCTGGCAACCATCTCCGGTGTGGCGCCATTGACTGGTTTTTTAGGAACAGTCACCGGTATGATTCAGGCCTTCATGCGTATTCAGGAATTAGGCGGTAATGTTAATGCCACCGTTTTGGCTGGCGGTATCTGGGAGGCTCTGATTACCACAGCAGCCGGTTTGTTGGTTGGAATCCTTACCCTGCTGGCATATAACTTTCTGGTGACTAAAGTACAGCGGCTGGTTTTTGAACTGGAAGTCAGCTCCACCAATTTACTGGAATTGCTGACCGGATCTAACCAGAAGGAAAAGGAGGAAAATATCCATGAAGTTTGAATCCGAGAGTAAATTTCTAAGCACTTTCAGCGTTTCCTCGCTGACGGATATAGTGTTTCTGCTTCTGATCTTTTTCCTGCTTTCCTCATCCTTTATTATTCAGCCGGGTATCAAGGTCCAACTACCCCGGATCGAGAAGGCGGCCGTGCACAGTGAGAAGAGCATCTATATCACCGTTACCCGGGCGGGATCGATCTATCTGAATGATAACCAGGTATCTCTGGGAAAACTGGGGGGCGAATTGCGGCGATTTATTGTGAGTGGCGAGAAACAGGTTATCGTGTTGCGGGCTGATAAGGAGATCAAATTGAACCTTGCTGTCCAGGTGATGGATGTCTGCAAGTCTGCCGGGGCAGAGAAATTCTTAATCGGAACCCAGCCCTTGCGATCCGAACCATCGAATCCTTAAATCGTTTAATAAATCATAGTCAATAAAGAGAAATCAAATATTACGATGTGGAAAAGACTTTTGCAGGATGAAAAGGTGATGTCGGTTACCGGAACAGTTTTTGTTCACAGTGTCCTGATCATCCTGTTTATATTGATTCAAATTAATTTCCGGCCGGTGATTGAAGAATTTGCTGAATTAACTTTTTCAGGAGGTTGGTTGGCGCCAACCCGTGAAATGCCTCTTCCGGAAAAGGAACAGCTGCCCGAGGAGGTTGTAGAGCAACAGGCAGCCAATCCACCTTTGCCGGAGGAAGTTGAACTGCCTGAACGCCGGCAATTGGATTTAAACGAAGAGGAATTGATTGAGAAACTACAGCCGGAGCCGGAGAAATTACTTAATCCCGGGAACATCATAAAGCAAACCCCGGTCACCACGCCCCCCTTACCCAAGACTCAGACAACCGGACCGGAATTTTCGCGTCAGGAAAAAACGGTGGAAAAAGGGATATTTCAGAAACAACTTGATGAGAAGCTTTTGGAGGGTACTCAGAAAATTGAGCTGGATGCCAACCGGGAGTTTGAGATTAATTGGGGTGGGGAAATTGAGCGGGAGGTGTATCAAAAACGCTTACCGGAATTTCCACCGGATGTGCAGCGGCAGGCCACCATCAAAATTCAGTTTCGGGTATTACCCAATGGACTGGTAGGCTCGGCCCTTCTTCAGCAGAAAGGCGATACCAAGCTGGAAAACCTGACTCTGGAGGCTTTTAAAACCTGGCGATTCAGCCCCTTACCGGACTATGTCGAGCAAGTCTCCCAGACTGGTGTGATCACCTTTCGCTTTAAGCTCCGCTAGGATCTTATTTATCCGCACCAAAGTTATAAGCAAAACCGAGCCAGGGGAAAAAGGGGAAACCCCGGGTATCTGCTCCTAAGGGATGAATTAAGCCAAAGTCTGCTGCCAGGTTCTCACTGAAGAATCGCAAACCGAAAGAGACAATTTGAAATTCACTATTTGGAATGAACCAATTCTCAGTGATAAAAGCGACTGAATTGGAGCTTCGAAGCTCAGCGCCCACTGCGTAAACCGGTTTATCGGCCACGTCTCCGCCACTGAATCCAAATCCCAGACCAAAGGTTATAGATGCCGCCTCATTGCCGTAAGTCCCAACACCATAAAAAATGCCGGCATCTTCTTCATCATTCGGAATGAAGATATAGAGCAAACCGGCGGATAAGTCAAACTTTTCCAGCTGAAGTGGTGTGATTTTTGGGGCCAGGTACAAAAGTTGTTGATCTGCGCCGGGGAACAAGCTTAACCCACCGGCCAGAGCTAAATAATCGGTGACGCCTACTGCAATGAATGGAAAAAACAGTTCATACACCGAGAAATATCCCTGTCCACCTTTTAAAGCCCGCCCGGTTGGTGCGAAAAAAAGTCTGGTCTGGTTGGGATCGGTACGCCAGACTTTCCCCTCCACAATTTTTGAGCTAATCTCTGTTTTTTTTTCGATAAGATCCAGCGGGATTATGACTTCCAGCCCGGATAAAGTTTTAAATTGAATTGTAGAATCATCCTCTGAGGAGATGGTACCAATTAGGGTAGATTCATCACTAAGAACAATCCGATAAATCCGGGTTTGGGTGCTGTCTGGAGCAGCAAACAGAAAACCGGGGATGGTAAGAATGACAAGAGAAAGGGCAACGTAAAGAACCTTAGCTGGTATCACATCTTTCCCCGATATTGTTGTTAAATGAGGGTATATACCACCTTTAAATATGTATATTAATCAATTTAATGTATCTCTGGCAAGGAATAACTTGCAGACCATTAAAATTCAGATCAATTGAAATCCGGA
>CBDUVK010000127.1:0-7929 GCA_965370645.1 uncultured bacterium | reverse complement strand
GGCAGTTGGCAGTTGGCAGTTGGCAGTTGGCAGTTGGCAGTTGGCAGTTGGCAAATAAACATAAATGAGAGAAGATATACAGCAAGTTTATTAATAATAATGGTCTGTTTTAATTATATTTTTCATTGCTTCAATTTTAGAGGAACCATATGAAATGCTATCGAGAAATATTCATTACGACACTACTAAGTTTGTCCGGGATATTGCTAGCTCAGGAATCCATGGATCAGGCCGCCCATCAGGAACTAATGGCGGCTTACACGGAATTGGCACAACCCGCTGATGAACATCAGCGGTTAGCTTCCCTGGCGGGGCAATGGAATATGGAGATAAAAATGTGGCCCACTCCGGGCGCCGAGCCGATGCTCATGACAGGTAAGGCTGAGAATAAGATGATCCTGGGGGGAAGATTTTTACTCGCTAATTCCGAAGGTGGAGAAGGAGACACCTATACCAAAACACACTCACTGATGGGTTTCGATAAACGTCATAATAAATATACCGTGGTCGGTTTCGATACCTGGGGAACCTATTATATAACCGCCGCCGGAACCTCCGATGAATCAGGTCGGATAATCACCATGTATGGTGAAGACGAAGATCCCACCATCGGAAAAACCCAGAAATATGATATGGTGTTACATTTTATAGATGAAAACAGCTATCGCTGGGAAGTCATATTTAAAGATTTCCGAACTCCTAATGAAGAGCCCTTCAAGATGGTAGAAATATTATATACCAGACAGTAATTCCGATTATACGGTACATAACAAACAGATTTAAGATTCATTAAATATTACAACCGAAATAGATACTGAAATTTTATGAACAGGGATTGGCTGATCATTCGCACATTCATCCAGTGTAAATAGATGTTGCTTTGTTCGCCTATGCGCTCACCCAAATAAAAAACCGAAAAAGGATTGCTGGAATAACCTTCCAAACCCGGATAGTTAATTTACTTCCCTTGCAAATAATACAATTATGAGACAATAATAATTTGCAAAACGATTGAGAAAAATCTTAACATGGTCTATATTGGGTCATTTTCAAAGATATGATAAAGGAGAATTTCTTATGAACATCAGAAGAAAATTGTGGTGTCTGACGACATTTACCCTAATCTGTAGCGTTCTCATAGTGAACAATATTTCAGCCCAGAACCGTTCTGATGGCTGCACCAGCATTACGGTAGGTAAAAGTGCCTCTATCGATGGGTCGGTCATGACCTCTCACACCATGGATGAACATCGTGCCCGGGCCTGGATTGACATACAACCTCCCAAAACTCACCCGGCCGGAAGCAAAATGACTATGTTCAAGATAACAAACAACGATTCAACAGCCATGACCAGCTATAATCAGGTAGCGATCGGCGAGATTCCCCAGGTCGAAAAGACATTCGGCTATATCAATACTTCCCTCCCCTGCCTGAATGACCAGCAGTTGGCCATCGGCGAATCAACCTTTGGCGGTCGCGAGTCGCTGCAATCAGATGAAGGTTTAATCGACCTCTGGCGTCTGGTGACACTGCTCATCGAACGCTGTACAACTGCCAGAGAAGCGATTCAACTGGCGGGAGAATTGACTCAACAGTATGGTTGGCGGGATGTAGGAGAATGCCTCACCATTGCCGATCCACAGGAAGTCTGGCACTTCGAAATTATCGGCCCTGGCAAGGGAAAAGTAGGTTCAGTCTGGGCAGCCCAGCGGGTACCCGATGACCATGTTTCAGTGAATGCCAATGCCAGCCGCATCCGGCAGGTCGATACCGATAATCCTGAATATTTCATGGCCTCGGAGAACCTAACCCAGGTTGCTTTGGACAGTGGCTGGTGGAATCCGGCAGATGGTCCATTTCAATTCAATTATGCATACGACCTGGAAGGTCGTCAATCCCTGGCCAGCCGCAGGCGGGAATGGCGCGTTCTGAGTTTGATGGCTCCTTCAGCAAATCTCCTGCCTGAAACGGAAAATTATCCTTTTTCAGTGAAACCGGACAGTCAGGTGACCCTGGAAAAAATGGTTGGAATATTTCAGGACTATTATGAAGATACTGACTACAATCCGGTAAAAAACATCACCTGGCAAAATTCAGATGGTGAATTTGAAATCTCCCCTCTGGCCAATCCGTTTATGCCTTATGACATGCTTCCTCTTTTCAAAATAAATGGCGGTTGGGGATGGCGTGGTGAACGCACCATTGCCCGTTGGTATACCATGTATGCCACCATTATTCAGTGCCGGGAATGGCTGCCTGACCCCATCGGGGGCTTGGCCTGGTTGGGACTGGACAATGTCGCTACCACACTTTATGTACCCATCTATGCCGGAACAGCTGATCTGCCGGAATCTTACAAGGTTCCCGGCCGACACACCGGTTATACCCGGGAGTCTGCCTGGTGGGCCTTTAATCGGCTGAGTACGCTGACGGCCCAGCGTTGGGGAGACATGCGGCATGATGTAACGTCAACCTGGAAACCTTTACAACTGGAACTATTTAACACCCAAAAAGATGTCGAAACAAAAGCGTTGGAGTTACATCAAAAAAATCCGGCAAAAGCATCGGAATATCTTACCGGATATAGCTTGAAATGGGCTCAAAAAATTGTGGAAGAAGCCTGGATGCTCGGCGATTTTCTATGGACCAAATATGATGAGAAATTTTAGGAATATTTCTGGAAAGGGATAAATCCCAAAAATCTCTAAGGAATTCTTAGTCCCCGATCTAAAGATCGGGGCAATTCAGAGATCGGGAAATTTAACTATCGCTAGAATTTAGATGGGAAATGAATTGCCCCGGGATTCATCCCGGGGATAAGGGAAATTATATAAATAGGGGATTTATCCCCTGAAATAGCAACAAATTTTAAATGAGGAAAAAATCCAAAAAAATGGGGAGGTTCTTTTCTCCCTGATCTAGGGCTCAGGGCAATTCAACTAGCAGAGCCAATCCACAATTGTATAGTTCAAGATGGTTTAATTTTTGAATAGACAGACCAAATAATTTTTATCTATCGCAGAATTAAATTGCTCCAGCCTCTCCAAATTCCTATACTATTTGAATTATTATTTCCATTAATTATTTAAATTGATATAATACTTGAAGTTATCCCCTAAAATTCAGATCATCATTCTCTTATCAGTAGCAGAAATGCTGGCCATGGGTGTCTGGTTTTCCGCTTCAGCGGTGGTCCCGGTGCTTACCACGCTCTGGCAACTCGATGGTGCCGGACAAGCCTGGCTTACTATGTCGGTGCAAATCGGATTTGTTTTCGGAGCATTGACTTCAGCCATTTTCAATCTGGCCGACCGTATTCCTGCTCATCGTCTGCTTGCAATCAGTTGCCTGGCTGCCGGAATCTCAACCGCCCTGATCCCCTTGCTTTCCACTTCCCTGACACCGGCTATTTTGCTACGTTTCCTGAGCGGGGCATTTTTAGCAGGCGTGTACCCGGTGGGTATGAAGCTTATCGCTACCTGGACCAAGAAAGCCCGCGGTTTGGGTATCGGTCTTCTGGTGGGAGCCATTACGGTAGGATCCGCCTTCCCGCATCTCCTTCGCATTTTCGACGATCTGGAGGAATGGAAAATCGTTCTTTATTTAGCGGCATTCTTTGCTATAGTAGGTGCTATCATAGCTTACTTTTTTGTGAAACCGGGTCCCTATACTGCCAAGAGTCCACCCTTCAACTGGCGGTACACCGGATATATCTTTCGCAATAAGGAAATTCTAATGGCAAATCTGGGGTACCTGGGACATATGTGGGAGTTATACGCCATGTGGACCTGGATTCCTCTGTTTTTGGCTATGAGTTTCAAATTAACCGGTACAAATGTCACCTGGGCAACGGTTTGGACATTTGCAGTCATCGCAATCGGCGGACTGGGGAGTGCGCTGGCCGGCAAGCTGGCGGATCGGTTGGGAAGAACTACGGTGACCATTGCCTCTCTTTTAATCAGTGGTATTTGTTGCCTGGTGGTTGGTAGTCTGTTAGGGGCAAACCCGGTGCTGTTGGTGAGCATCTGCTTGTTGTGGGGTTTTGCAGTGGTCGCAGACTCAGCCCAGTTTTCTGCCTGTATTACCGAATTGGCTCATCCTGAATATATGGGCACCGCACTTACTCTGCAGACTAGCCTGGGCTTTTTACTTACCCTGATCACAATCCGAATACTACCGGCTCTGGTGAGTTGGATAGGATGGCAAGGTGCCTTTGCTTTTCTGGCAATTGGACCGGCCTTCGGTATCTGGGCCATGATTACCCTGCGGCGATCTCCCGATGCAGTAAAGCTGGCAAATGGAAAAAAATAGATTTTTTCCGGAAATTTAGCGAAGATCCACATTAATGAAACCATTCAGTTTTTCTTTGACATTTATTACCTGGAACGTTAAGTTTTGATCGGTTTCATGTGGTGGGTTCAAATTGTTGATCATAAATTGAAGGAATTGATATGAATTCCTCATCAGAAATTCAGGTTGATCAGCCGGTAAGCCCCCAACCCGATCGGAAACCTCCTAAAATGTTTCGAAGAGTCGCGTTTACAATTTTCATTGGTTTGGTGATTATCGCTGTAATCCCGTCTATCCTGATATCGGCTTTTCCGGTGCTAAGCCCGGAAAGACTGTCATCTCCTTGGTCCGGCGCATTTTTCCATACGGTAATGTTACTTTTTTCCCTGTTGTTTCTTGGAATATTCGGACACCTGAAATTTAAAGAATTCGGTTTTCGCCTGCCCAGGTCTTTTCGTCCAATTCCGGGGATTATTAGCGGTATATTATTGGGAATAGTGGCCACTATTCTGGCAATCCTTCTGTCCGGAGAGGGATTGGAAAACATGCCCGGACAGGATATGTCTTTTTTTGAGGTAATTATTTTTATTTGGATATATGCCAGTCTGGCCGAGGAAGTGCTATGTCGAGGATTAATCCAAGGATACTTGAATCATTTTTACAATTATCGGCTGACACTCTCGGGTGTGAAATTAAGCTTACCAGTTATTACCGGAGCGCTGTTTTTCGCCCTGATGCATTTTGCATTGCTCACGACCGGTGTTTCGATATTGCCTGTTTTAATTATCGTATCATTCGCGCTGCTGCTGGGACTGATGGCTGGCTACCAATTAGAGAGAACCGGCAGTCTCCTGTCAGCAGTGCTTATACACATGGCATTTAATATTGGAGGCTCGATCGCCGAATTTTTTTAGTAGTGAAATGACGAACACGGTTTGCGAATAGTCGGCTGATTATGTGGCCTTAAGCTGATTATCCTTACCGCCAAGTTATCAGTGCCTTGTATCAGCCATTATGTAGACAAAGAGTTTGTCTATTTCCATCCCCTCCTTCATTTTTTCTTTGACATTAGTCGCCGGAAAAGCTATTTTCTAGGTAGTTTTTTGGAGTATCATGTTTGGAGCTACATAACTCAAAGAAATTTTTTAAATGACCAGCGACCGTAAAATTCGTCTGGCGGCATTTAACTGGTTAAGTGAACAGACCCACATCCATGGGGATGTTCTACCCCGCAAGTTGCTTGCAGAAGGATTCCCATTTGAGGGCATGCAAATAGCACTTGTCTCACCCCAGGGAATATTTAAGCCAAAGTTTTTAGATCTACCATTAACAATAACTACAGCGCCAAAGGGGCCCTATGATGATAATTTCGGTAAAGATGGGTTTCTCCTTTACCGTTATCGTGGAACCAATCCAGCCCATCCAGATAATGTCGGGTTACGGAAATCCTTGCAGCAAAACATTCCATTGATTTATTTTCTGGGTATTGTGCCAGGAAAATATCTGGCGGTCTGGCCTGTCTATATCATTGGTGACGATCCAATAAATTTATCATTCAAGGTTGCAGTTGACGACCAATCTTCTCTTATGAAAAGTCCGCTGCTTGCTGCGGATGCAGCCGGGAAACGGGAATATTTAACGGCAGCTGTGAAAGTGCGTTTGCATCAGCGCAACTTTCGGGAAAAGGTACTGGCAGCCTACCACACCCAGTGTGCTTTGTGCCAGTTGCGGCATATTGAATTACTGGATGCTGCCCACATTATTCCCGACAATGAACCGGACAGTACCCCCACAGTTGACAATGGGATTGCCTTATGCAAACTCCACCATGCTGCTTTCGACAGTTTCTTTATCGGTATTTCACCGGATTATATTGTGGAAGTCCGCCCGGACATTTTAGATGAAGAAGACGGATCAATGCTTTTGCACGGATTTAAAGAATTGCACAATAATAAAATTATTATACCGACATCAAAGTCTTTCTGGCCTAATAAACGTTTTTTGGATTGGAGATTTCAGAAATTTAGGAAAGCCATATGATATCAAAAATAGAAGAAAAATTTAAAGACATCAATGTGTGGAAACGCGGGTCGGAACGAGCGCCGCATAAACCTCTGTTATTACTCTATATATTGGGACGTTATTATAATGATGAATCGCGGAAAGTATCTTATCTGGAAATAGATAAAAAATTAAGAGCTTTATTAATTGAATTTGGCCCTTTCCGAAAAACATACCACCCAGAATTCCCATTCTGGTATTTACAGAACGACGGGTTATGGGAATTAGACAATACGGACAGGTTGATTTTAAGAAATGGAAGCTCAAATCCGTTACGTAGTGAATTGTTGAAATATAACATTCACGGTGGTTTTCCAGAAGGGATCTATAGAGAATTGCGCAAGAATAAACAATTGATAATGCGGGTGGCGAAGTCCATACTGGAGGCTCACTTCCCAAATACGATACATCAGGATATTCTGCAGGAGGTTGGTTTAAATACAGAAATTGAGACATATAGAAGAAGGAAAAGAAATCCAGAATTCAGGGAATTAATATTGAAAGCATACCAATATAAGTGTGCAATTTGCGGTTTTGATATAAAAGTGGGTAAAGAACCGGTAGCATTGGAAGGCGCTCATATTAAATGGCACCAGGCGGGGGGGCCGGATGAAGAGTGTAATGGATTAGCTCTTTGCACATTACATCATAAACTGTTTGATAGAGGTGCTTTTACTTTATCAACCTCATTGAAATTAAAAGTTTCAGAATATGCCCATGGTGGGGATAGTTTTGAAGAATGGTTATTACGATTTAATGGTAAAGAAATAAAACCACCCATAAAACCTACCTATTACCCTGAAGAGAAATTTATACATTGGCATATAAAGGAGGTTTTTAAAGGTCCGGTGAGATATATGGTTAAATAGTCAGTTACTTAAAAATGTTGTTGATTTTTATCTTTATACTTTACCTCCTCGTATAGTAGTTCTCCTCTATTATTTACAGTGTGTTTTTTTACTATGGTGTATGAGAAGGGTCTTCGGACAGATTTGGGAGATAAACCCTCATTTTAGAGAGCATAACGTCTACTGCTTCCCAATAATTCCCAACAACATGCAATTGCCCTGGTTTCCATGTTAGAGAAGTTAGATCATTTTTCATCAGATTCTTGTTTTCTTTAACGGCAATAACCGGAATCCCTTGTTCAAGAGCTGCTAATGTAGATAATCCAAGGCAACTGCCCGGTATAACGAGGCAAGAAATGCATGATTGCATTGACTATCAACACAGTTAAACAGAAATACATCTTTTAAGGAAAATAAGATGTGGAAACAGCGAACATATCTTTTACAAAACTACAATTATTTAGTTTTTCTCATGAAAAATCGTGACTGATTCACCAGCACCACCGCACTGAGAATACTGATAGCACCCACCAACATCCTGCTGGTAACCGGTTCACTGGCCAGCAGCCAGCCCAGGAAAACCGCCACCAGTGGATTGAAGAAGGCATAGGTACCCACCTTGGCCGGTGTAGTTTGCCGTAACAACCAGTTATATGCTGAATATGTTATGATACTACCAAAGAATATCAAATATACCACCGACAAGAAAGAGAGAAGCGATATATCCTG
>CBDUVK010000126.1:0-7937 GCA_965370645.1 uncultured bacterium | reverse complement strand
TAGAACGCCCGAATTCATTCGGGATTAAGAAATTTCCCCCACCAATAAAAATCCCCAGCGGTGGTATGTTTTTTGAAGAAACGTCAAAGGTGAAACGGGAAAAACCAGGATTTAGGATAGGGGATTTTGGGTTTAGTGAAGACAGGATAAAGGGAAAAGGATAAAGGGCACAGACATCGTGTAAAGCTAACTTTGAAATGTCGATCTTTAATCTTCCGCATAGCGGCTACTTCGTGGTAATCTTTGATCTTTGATCTTATTTTCGTAGCCTGCTATCTGCTCTCATAAAATCCTATTCAAAACGCAAAGCTTCTATCGGGTTCATCTTTGAAGCAACCATGGCAGGCCATAAGCCAAAAGTTAATCCAATCGCGGTGCAGAACATTAAACCTCCCACCGTCCATTCCAGCGGAATAGTAACCGCGAAATCGGTAAAAATGGTGACAATATTTCCTATAGCAAATCCAACCAAAACACCCACCGTTCCGCCCATGTTACACAGAATGATCGCTTCCAGTAAAAACTGCATCATGATATTTTTGCGTTTAGCACCCAAGGATTTACGGATCCCAATTTCTTTAGTTCTTTCGGTTACCGAAACCAGCATGATATTCATAATTCCAATTCCAGCAACTACCAGTGCAACGATCCCGATAATGAAAGCTGCCATTTTAATCCCGGCAGTGGTTTCATTGAAAGTATTGATCTGAGAATCGTTGGAAAAAATGGTAAAATCATCTTCTTCCAGAGGTTTTAAATTTCGTTCAAATCGCATGACTGCCCGGGTTTCCGCAATCGCATCTTGCAATAATTCAGGTGATCTGGCATTCACGGTAATATTCACCGAATTTTCAGCTCCCTGCCGCCATTTTCCATAATGCCGCTCAAAGGTAGTAATTGGAATTAACAGATAATTATCGTAATTCCCGAAGAGAGCAGACTTTTTACTCTCGAATACACCAACCACGGTGAATTTTTTTCCGTCAATCCGAATGGTTTTTAGAATCGGATCTATCCACGGAAAAAGTTCATTTGCAATACCCTGTCCAATGACGACAACTTTTCTCCCTATTTTTATATCTTCATTGGAAATATTTCTCCCCAATTCAATATAATGAGTATTATTAGGAGCATACTCGGGCGTTCCGCCGCACATGATCAGGTTGGAATTGGTATCTTTCCCTTTGTATTTCGCTATATGATTATATGTCCAAAGCTCAGGTCCGACCAAATCCACAGTCTTTACCTTATCGCGAATAGCATTGGCATGTTCCACAGTTACTGGGCGTCGCTGCCTAATTTTTCGGGCTTCCTCTTCACTGATGGGTCCACCGGCAGCCCATTTTTGAACCTGAAATGTGGTGGTCCCCAGAATGGACATTTCTGCCTCAAAGGTCGTTTGGATAACAGAGATACCGGTCATAACCGCAATAATTGAAGCGACTCCGGCAATAATTCCGATTAAAGTAAGAAATGAACGTAACTTATGGCTCATGATCGCTGTATTGGCCATTTTAAATGCTTCAAATAGTCCCATAAATTTGCTCCTGAATATTTCCCAATTATTCGTAACGTAACGCTTCTATTGGATTCATTTTTGAAGCCCGGTAAGCCGGAATGATACCTGAGACAACTCCGACTAATACCGATATAAAAATTGCAACGACAACAATAACCGGAGAGATACTGGCCGGCAGCAACAGGGCGTTAATGATTTCCGTCACACCGTAGGCCAAAATCAATCCGATTAAGCCACCAAAAAGACAAATAGAAGATGATTCAAACAGAAACTGGGTTAGTATACTGCTCTTTTTTGCCCCGATAGCCTTTCGAATTCCGATTTCCCTTGTCCTCTCCGTAACAGATACAAACATAATATTCATCACCCCAATTCCACCCACAAAAAGGGAGATACTGGTGATGACCAGTCCAATAAGGATAACCACCCCCATCACATTGTTGTATGCGGCCAAGAGGGTATCCATTTTATTGATGGAGAAATTATCTTTCTCTGTGGGAGCCAGTTTGCGAATTTTCCGCATCTCTCCAATCACCGCATATTCAAACTCATACAACCCCTCAGTACTGGGCGCTTTCACCACAATGTCAAAATTACGGTGTCGTCCCCCGAAACATTTCATGAGGCTGGAGATAGGTATCATCACCTGGCGATCAAAATTTGGGCCCCCGAAAAATCCCGCACTGCCTAATTTTTCCATCACTCCCACCACCCGAAAGTGGTGACGCCCGATCTTGATTTTCTTGTTTAAGGGATCAATATCTTTAAAAAGCCTTTCTTTAATTTCCGAACCTATCACGCAGATCTGTTTTTTGTACTGAACATCATTATCAATGATGAAACGACCAAATTCCGGTGTTCCGGCAGATACCACAACATGCTTTTCGGTGGTACCGATGATGGTAACATTTTCTAATACCGTGGAGAGGTATTTTAAATTTTGATTACTAAAAGTTCTGGGATTCACCGCCCTGGCCTGGATTAACTGACGTTCCAGCTTCTCGCTATCTTTGAGAGTAAGCTGCTTTCTGTTTCGGAACTGGAAAAAATTTCCCGTAAAGACCCAGGGTGTTCGCGATATATAAAGAACATCTGAACCGATCACCGAAATACTTTCCTTAAAGCGATTACCCAGTCCATTCGCAGCAGTCATTGTTGTGACTACCGCTACAATGCCAATGATAATACCGAGGGTAGTAAGCATTCCCCTTACTTTATTGGCTTTTATAGCACCAAAAGCAATCTGAAAAGATTCTCTTATTTCATGTAATGATTTCATCATCAGATCTTAGGTTTATATCATGCAGCGTAATGTTTACTATTTACCTCATCACTTTCAACCTGCCCATCTTTTAATTTAATAACCCGGTTAGCATGCTGAGCGATATTATCCTCATGGGTGACGAGAATGATTGTATTTCCTGCGTGATGTAATTTATCGAAGACCGTCATAATCTCCTCTCCGGTGGAAGAATCCAGGTTACCAGTTGGCTCATCAGCCAGAATAATGGAAGGATTATTTACCAGTGCCCTGGCAATCGCCACACGTTGCCTTTGTCCACCTGAAAGTTCGCTTGGCTTGTGGTTCATACGATCAGTTAATCCCACCTTTTCTATTGCATCTTCAGCCATCTTTTTACGTCTGGATGCTGAAAATCCACTATACACCAGGGGAAGTTCCACATTGTGAAAAACATCGGCCCGGGGGATCAGATTAAAGGTTTGGAATACGAAACCAATCTTTTGATTCCGAATCTCTGCTAACTGATCATCATTCATTTTGCTGACATCATCTTCTTCCAGGAAATAGGCACCTGATGTGGGCGTATCCAGACAGCCAATAATATTCATCAGTGTAGATTTTCCGGATCCCGAAGGTCCCATAATAGCTAAATATTCATTGGCATCTAAATTAACGGAAACTCCACGCAGGGCGGCTACAACTTCGCTTCCCATTTTATACTCTTTAGTTATATCTTTTATTTCCAACGGCATGGGATTATCTCCAATTTTGTAGATTTCAATTATTTCATAACCATTAATTCTTTACCCTGGCGTTTTGAATGGTAATCCGGGAACCATTTTTCAGATCCTGACTGATCGCCCGATAGTTACCCACCACAATTTCATCTCCATCATTCAAACCTTCTCTAATCTCAATATGGGTTTCACTCTGAATCCCGGTAGTTACTTGTTTGGCAATCACACTATTTTCCTCAACAACAAAAACCACTTCAACAAAACCATCTTTATCCGGTTTGTAACCCAGTGAAGCCGAGTCATCCGCAATAGCAACATTTCCAGTACCATTTTGCTCACTCTTTTGCAATTGGTCAGTTGTACGAACCGCCACACTCTGAATAGGAATAGCCAGGGCATTTCCCTGGATATCGGTGATAATGTCACTGCTGGCGGTCATACCGGGTCGCAGCTGGTTACCAGGTTCAATAATTGTAATTTCCACCTCAAAATCAGTCTTTTGATCCGCCAAGCCCTGACCGGATATTTTGGCACTGCTGGCAATTTCAGTAACCACACCCATAAAGGTCCGATCCGGTAAAGCATCCACTTCAATACTTGCGCTGTCTCCCAGTTCAACTGAAACGATATCATTCTCATCCACATCGACCAGCGCCTCCATGCCACCCAGGTCAGAGATGATCAAAATAACATCTTCCTGAAATTGTGATCCCAGAGCGATCTCTCCAACTTCCTTGTTCAGACTACTGATGGTTCCTGCCATGGGCGCGTAGATGGTGGTCTTTGAATGATCGTCCTGTGCTTGCTTCAGCATCGCGCGGGCCTGCTCTACCATTTCCAGTGAAGATTGGTAACGTGCCTTTTCAACCTGAAATGCAGCGTGTGCCTGATCCAGAATCGCCTGTGATTCCAGCTTGCGGTCGAAGAGACCCTGGGTACGTTCAAAATCTTTTTCCGCTTTCAGCATATTTTCCCTGGACAACCTGGCGTTTGCTTCTGCAGAACGCACATTAGCCTCGGATCTCTCCACTACTGCCAGGAATTTTTCCCGATCCAGCTGAACTAAAAATTGCCCTTTCTCAACCCAATCTCCCTCCTCAACATCCAATTTTGTAATCTTGGCAGCAACATCAGCACTGATTTTAACCTGTGTCTTTGGCTGGATACGCCCGGTGGCACTTACAGTTTCCACAATACGTTGTTTTTCAACCTTTGCAGTCTGAACAGATATAGCATCAGCTCCGCCATTACGGGACATTATAGCTGCAATTATGACAATTAAAAAAACCAGCGATATGGATATCAGCAGTATCTTTTTCTTCGACATGACCAAATCATCTCCATTTTTATTTAAATCGTTTGACCATTAATCAACACATTTTATGATAACTATGAATTTCAAGAAATTGTCAGCAGACAATTCGAATTACGGAGTAAATTTGAGAATGTTACACATTTCGGAAATTATTTAGTTTTATTAATTCATAATATCTCACGTTCCCGAAGGGATCTCCCCTGAGAAAAGCCACCAAGTCGCCAAGAATTAACCATTTATGTGTATTTAATTTTGCTATAAATTTTGGGAGAAAAAATTGTGGTAGTTGAATGTTACAACATTTTATTGTATCTTATTTCAAACATGCGTGAATAATTTCTTCAAAGCACGGTAGGCCTCATTGCAAAAATACAAATTAATATGCTTCTTATTCTCAGCGATTCTCACCTCCGGTCTATTCTGGAGCTGTGGAATCAAAGGGCAACTAAAAAAGGCCCCTAATTTTTCACTGGCTGAACTCCGGGAAGGTCATTACATCTACGAGGACCACCTGCTTACCCTGGCAGCGAGAATCCGCAAATCGGATGTCGCCGGTGGGTATCAGTATGAATTCCTATTCATGAACAAGGGAAAATCTCCAATTGTTCTGAATTATTATGGAGATATTCTCACCATGAGTTACATGGGCAAGATTTTTTCTCTCAGGAAAGTATGCAAATTTAGTGAATACCCAAAAAGCCTTGATGCAGGTCAATATTTCGTCACACCTTATCATATAGATGGAATTTTCAGCGAATCGGTTTACGAAATTGACCGATTAATATTCAAGTTTAAAGAACGAAGGTACGTTCTTGAGAGAAATCCAGGCGCTCTCTGGCAGGACAGAGAAAAGATTCTATAGATCGCAAAAGATTGTCGGTTATAGCGGCCATTTTTCCTGCTTTTCGGCCATTTCCCAGAACAAATATTCATAGCGGGCTGTCATCTTAAAAAGATCTTCATAAGTGCTCAATTTAGATTCCGGTTGTCCCGCTATCAAATCGTCAAGAGTAATCGCCAGCCAATCCACATATTGCTGAAATCCCTCACTGGTCCAGTTATCGATGAAAGATTGCCAGGGACTGTTCCCCTTTAGTTGAGTTTTTACGGCCATCCAGGAATCCAGATAGACTTTTTCAGCAGTATAGAGCACCGTGAAACCCTCTTCAAAACTAAGGTTATAAGCGGTATTCATGAGGAATTGAATATAGGCGTGGCAGGTAGGCGAAGGCTGAATGTTTTCCAGGATAACGCCCTGTTTTTGAGCATTCTTACGGAACAGTTCCAATTCCTGCTCAAGACCTGCCATAATCTGAATAAAATTCGATCGCAGGGAAATCGGTCCCTTCGCAAGCAATACCGCCATGAAAGGGATGGCTTCCCGTATAAAAATATAATCCTGCTGCATCCAGATCTTGAAGGTTTCATACGTGATGGTTCCTTCGGCCGTTTTCTTTAAGAACGGGTGAGCTAATATTGCAGACCAAATCTGGTTAGACTGATTTAACATCTGTTCATGAAATTTCTGCATGGTGAGTAATTCCTTTCTATATTTCCCATTTTGAGCGATTATTGATGATATATTGGCGGCGGCATGCAGTGATGATCCATTACGAATGATATGATCATAATATAAATGCTGCCATTTAAAATTATTAAATCCATTTCTTCTACACCACAATGTGACGGTAGATTTATAAGTCCGGATAATTGAACCAATCGAATTTGGAATAATATGTTGGTAGGTATGTTTTTTATTTGGTAGGGATTCAAAATTTTGAACCCCGAATCCTAAAGATAGCCAATCCCTGGCTTCTTCAATAATATCAACTATAAGATTTAAATAGTAAAATTATTCTGACGAATAGTCCAACATAACCTTTAATGTGGTATAGCTCACTGTGTCAAAAATTTCCTCTACAAAGCGTGTATATTCGGAATTGTGACTCATAATTGCATTCTTGATCATGAACACATTAAAATCAAGATCTTTGCCGGTATGATATGTCGCCAGTACACAACCCACGGCACTCAGTCCGCACAGGAAAAGGGTGTTACAATCTTTCTCCCGTATAATTTTTTCCAGATCGGTTTTCTTGAAAGCACTGGCATAGTTTTTAACCACTTTGGGATCCGTTTCCTGAATAATCACCGATGCCGGGAATTGAAATCCAACGGAATCCGGTTTGGGTCCCCATTTAGGATCGGTATGATAAACCCGAATCACCGGCAAATCCTTCTCCCGAAACATATGGATGACCGCATTAATCATCTCCAGCCCCAATTTTTTATCGCGCTCCGGGATATAGGGTAGAAATTCATTCTGAATATCAATGACCACCAGGCAGGGTTTTAAATGTTTGTCAACCTGCGGTTCAGCTTTTTCTGTTTGAGCAGAGGCGAATGTAAAAATGGCGAAAAAAATAAGGATAACAGGTAATGATTTCATCAGGACTCCTTACGATAGTTAGAGAATTTTACTAATAATTTTAATTCAAAGTTGTTATTATGATATAGTTAAAAATCCTTTCCAAGCTGATATGCTTTCAAGAGATTGGCATGCCGGAAGGTATCATCGTTAGGCATGATCCCCCCCAGGATAAACATGTCTGCCTGCTGGATACCGATTCCCAGCAGTCTGTCATTTAACATAATCTTACGCATGCTCTCCGCAATGTCAGTCTCCTCCAGATGTTGTTCAGTATGGCCGGCAGAGCAGATGACCAGTGCTTTTTTTATTTGAATCTGACTGACATGTTGATCATTATCGTCATAGAGATAGGCATAGCCGTAAGTCATGACCCGGTCGAACCAGCCTTTCAGTTTCGCCGGACAATCACTCCACCAGACCGGATAAATAAATACCAGCGCATCTGAACGGTTTATTTTATCCTGTTCAATTTTAACATCATCCGGCAGCGGCGCAGCCGGATCCATCCCAATCTCCCGGTGATACTGCTCATCATCCATATCAGAGATGAAACCCATATCATATAGATCTCCAATCTCATAGCTGTGGCCGGCTTCCGAAAGTCCCTGGGTAAAGGCTTCTAATACTTTTTTGCTATATGATTTTTGACTGGGATGGGCGAAGATAATATAGATGTGCATGGTAGGTTACCT
>CBDUVK010000125.1:0-7950 GCA_965370645.1 uncultured bacterium | reverse complement strand
ATTATTTTTCAAGAATATAGATATTACTGCCGGATGTTCTGAGATGAAGTTCCGGGCCGCCGCCGTTGATTTCACCACGTAATTGATTCTTCTCCTGGGATCCACGCACCAGCACATCAAAGTCACATTCAACCTTTCCCCAGCTGGTTTTTGCATCAACGTAAACAGCTGCAGATTTAGGCAGGTAAACTTTGATGCTTCCCCCGGACGTTTTTAAACGGCAATCCGATTCCGGCTGTTTCGCGATATAGGCAGTTACCGAACCTCCGGAAGTGCTCGCATTGAGGGGTCCCATTACCTCTTCCACATAGATGCTTCCTCCCGAAGTTTTTACAGATACTTCTCCATCTGCCTGTTCTATGGAAATTGATCCTCCGGAAGTGTGGGCATCCACATCACCATTCACTTCTCCCACCGAAATGCTCCCACCTGACGTCCTGATATAAACATCTCCATCACTTCCCTGCAAACTGATGCTGCCGCCGGAGGTTTGGCCATTCACCTCTCCCCGGATATTACCAAAGTTCAGGCTGCCACCTGAGGTGTAAGCCTCTACTTCGCCTTCCAGATCTTCCACGGATATACTTCCGCCAGAAGTTTTTAGATCAACATTATACTTTTTCGGGACCTCAACTAAAAATCTTATCCGGACATGATTCCAGCTGTTTTTCCAACGACTTTTTAAGCGGGCAGTTACCTCCACATCAGCCGCGCTGTGTTCAAAGTCAATCATGAAATCATCTAAAAAGTCTTCCATATCGTCATCATCCCAGCCCTTGAATTCCCTTATAACTATTACTTTGACTTCTTCTCTATTGGTGCTTTCCACTTCAATTGAACCAACATTAGAATCCAGTTTCAGGGTACCTCCTGATTTTACCGAAAAGGTTCGCTCAAGCTTTTCATTGTCCCCTGCAAAAACTGTGGATAATCCCAAGATAAGTAGTAGCAATAGTGAATAATTCATCAGAAAACCTATTTTTTTAATCATGGTTCTACTCCTAAGATAAACAGATTAATTATTCATAACGTAATGAATCGACCACATTTAAAGCAGCCGCTTTATAGGCAGGGTAAATACCGGCAATTATTCCGATGGTAGTGGTGGTAATCAAAGAAGCCAACACCGCCCACAACGGCACTGACATGGGAAGGTTAACTGTCAACGAGATGAGACCAGCGAGTCCAATACCACCGCCGAAACCCAGAAATCCACCTAAAATACAGAGGGCTATCGCTTCCAACAGAAACTGAGTCAGAATATTTCCTTTTCGGGCACCGACAGCTTTCCTTATGCCGATCTCCCGGGTTCTTTCCGTAACCGAAACCAGCATAATATTCATCACCCCAATTCCCCCAACCACCAACGAAACCAACCCGATAAGAATCCCACCCAGCTGAATATATTTTGCTACACTATTGAAAGAATCAATCAGAGATTGATTATAAAATATACTAAAATCATTCTCCTCTCCCGGAGGAACCTTTCTGAGTTTGCGCAGAAGTCCAATTACCTCATCCTGGGCTTTGTCAAAAACTTCCGGACTTTTGGCCATAACCGTGATATTTACTGACCGATCCTTTCCAAGGATTTCTTGCCAGACGGTGATGGGAATCGCAACCCGGTTGTCTCGACTTTCACCGAATACCGAATTCCCCTGCGCTTCAAAAGTACCGATTACCCTGAATTTTTTTCCATGAATACGTACCTCCTCACCAATGGGATTACTGTAAGGAAACAATTTATCCACAATATCCATTCCGAGAATAACAACTTGCGAGTGGCTGCGAACATCCTCCTCGGTCAAGAATCGCCCTTCTCCAATCAGGTAGCCGTTGTTGATTATAAATTCAGGAGTGCCACCGGCAAGAATTACGTTGGGATTGGTTCTTTCGCCTTTGTAAACGACGGATTCACCGAATTGCCAGTTCTCCGGTCCCACATATTTCACAGAGGGGCAAAATTCACGCAAAGCATATGCCATTTCCGCGGTCAAATCCTTGCGGGGCTGACGCTTGCGGTGGCCCACATTAATGCTTGGGCCGTATTTTTGAACCTGAAAAGTATTTGCACCTAACATATTAAGTTCGGTTTCAATCGAACCGCGAAAACCTTCCAGAACGGAAACAATCAGGATCACCGTCCCAATTCCAATAACGATACCTAAGGTAGTTAATACTGAGCGGAGCCGATTGGCACGCAATTGGTTAAAGGCAGTTACGAAAACTTCTGATAGGTACATAGTCTTAAACTCGTTCTATTCTATTCATAGCGGAGTGCATCTATAGGATTTAATCGTGCTGCCCGGTAAGCAGGATACATCCCGGAAATTATCCCGAC
The DNA here is from genome assembly GCA_965370645.1 of uncultured bacterium. Classification (GTDB taxonomy): domain Bacteria; phylum Calditrichota; class Calditrichia; order RBG-13-44-9; family RBG-13-44-9; genus RQOF01. Next base: position 5,609 of record CBDUVK010000125.1, on the reverse strand, counting down.
TGTTGCCGAAAATCCATATCCGATCAGTACTGTGGTGACGGATACCGATGCATCCAGTTTAATATAATTGAGCAAAAATTGAGCAATGAGGACACCAAAGACAATGCCCACCAAACCACCCAGGGAACTGATTGCAACTGATTCACTCAGGAACTGCAGAATGATGTTATTACGGGTTGCCCCTATAGCTTTACGAATACCGATTTCCCGGGTACGTTCAGTCACTGAAACCAGCATAATATTCATGATCCCAATTCCCCCGACGACCAGTGAGATAGCAGCAATAAGAAATACCACGATATAGGAGGTGCGGGTAAGGTTATTATAAAAATCAGTCAGCATACTTTGCTGATTTACGGCAAAATTATCCGGTTCTCCGGGAGAAAGTTTGCGGATGCGTCGCATCACACCGCGTATTTCATCCATCATATCATCGATCAGAGCCGGATCATCAGTTCGAAAGGCTACCTCGACACCACGATGATGAAAGCTTATACCCTTAAAGGTGGTGTAAGGGATGATCACCTGATTATCCAGGTTAAATCCAAAGAAATTTCCCTTCTTTTCCAGGATTCCGATAACGCGGTGGGGAAAGCCGTTAATTTTGATGCGTTTTCCGATAGGATTTTGATTTTCGAAAAGTTCTTCCCAGACATTTTGACCGATAATACAGACCGGATTGGCGCGATACACCTCCATTTCCGTAAAAAATCGTCCATATTCCGGTTCAGCATTGTCGGTATAGATATACTCAGCATTCGATCCAATAGTATATACATCTTCCAGATTTTTATTCCCATATTCAATGGTTCGCATAGCTTCAATCTGGGGGGAGATCCAGTTAGCCGCACTGACAGATTCTTTTAAAATATCATAATCATCCAATGTCACTTCAGGCCGGTTTCGCATTTCCCAATAGTTACTGGTAATAACCCAGGGAAATTTGGAAAGATAGAGGCTGCTGGATCCGATGTTGGAAAATTCCTCCTCAACGTAATTATTAATACTCTGAATGGCGGTAAAAATAACAATAATAGCAGTAACCCCCAGGAAGATTCCCAGGGTGGTTAACAAGAAGCGGATTTTATTGGAGATCAGGGCTTCATAGGAGAAACGGAGATACTCCATCCAGCGACCGGTACCGGCCATATCAGACATTCTCCAGATGTTTATTTGATTTCTTCATGCTCCACAACCCCATCTTTGAGACGGATGATTCGCCGGGAATGATCAGCGATAAAACTTTCATGGGTTACCAGGATAATGGTATTCCCCTGCTCATTCAACAGGTCAAATATCTCCATGATTTCGGCACCGGTGGTGGTATCCAGGTTTCCGGTGGGCTCATCAGCTAGTATCATCGCCGGATCATTCACCAGGGCACGGGCAATGGCAACACGCTGCCTCTCACCACCCGACAGCTCATTTGGTTTATGATTCATGCGGTCTGTTAAGCCCACTTTTTCCAGTGCCTCTTTGGCTTTTTCCTTACGTTTTGAGGCGGGGCTTCCATTATAGATTAAGGGTAGTTCCACATTATGAAGTGCTGATGCCCGTGGCAGCAGGTTAAAGGTTTGAAAAACAAATCCGATTTCTTTATTCCTTATCTTTGCCAATTCATTGTCATTAAGATGACTGACATCCTGACCATTGAGGCGATACAACCCGGAACTGGGTACATCCAGACAGCCTATAATATTCATCAGGGTGGATTTTCCAGAGCCGGACGGTCCCATAATAGCGGTATATTCACCAGACTGTATTTTTACATCAATACCCCGTAAGGCATGCACCTGGGTCTTTCCCAGTAAATATATTTTATGAAGTTTCTCAATTTCGATGATATTTTTATCAGGCATAACACCACTCACTCTTATTTTGTTCGCGAGAACTCATTTTCTTTATTTTTTACCTCAACTTTATCTCCCTCTTTCAGAGTACGGCTTAAAACCCTGAAAGGACCGGTGACGACTTCCTCCCCATCTGCCAGACCATTTTTTACTTCATAATAGTTTTCATCACTGATGCCAATCTCTACCTGACGCATTTTAGCGATTCCATCTTCGATGACAAAAACCACTTCAATCAGATCATTTTCCTTTTTCATTTTTTTCTTTTCAGCAGGACTCTGATCTTCACTTTCCCGTTCCGCCGGCGTTTTCTCAATCCCGGATTTTCTCTCTAATTTCTCACGGTCCCGTGCCGTAAGACTCTGTATAGGCACATTGAGAACATTTTTTTTGGTCCGTGTTCTGATATCGGCCGTAGCTGACATGCCAGGTCTGAAACTGGGCAGTTTGTCTACCAGCAGTATTTTTACCTCATAATTGGTTACCTCTTCAATGGTTCCAGTTGCTTTAGTCTTTGCGGAGTGTGAAATTTCACTTACCTGGCCGAAAAAAGTTGTATCCTGAAAAGCATCAATTTCCACTTCACAGGTATCCATGAGGGAAACATTAATGATGTCATTTTCATTCACTTCCACATTGGCTTCCATTCGGGACAGATCCGCCAATCCCAGAATGACGTCAGACTGGAACTGCGATCCCAGTGCCATTTCCCCGGCATCCTTGTTTTTCCGGATTACCACACCATTCATCGGTGCGCGTAGCACGGTTTTATCAAGTGTATCTTCAGTCTCCTTCAGACTGGCATCTGCCTGCTCCAACCGGCTCTGGGCCAATTCATATTTTGACTGGGCGATTTCCAGCTCAGCTTTGGAAATCAGCTGTTTTTGAAACAATTCATGGGCCCGATCCAGTTCACTCTTTGATAGTCTCAGCTCCGCCTGAGCCCCGGATATTTGTGATTTGGCGCGGTCTCTCATCGCTTTGTACTGTTCACTATCCAATCTCACCAAAATCTGTCCCGCTTTGACGGTATCTCCCTCATTAGCGCTAATCTGCAGAATTTCACCGGAAAGTTTGGCACTGATATCCACATCCACTACCGGATAAATTTTGCCATTACCGGTAACTTTTTCAGTGATGTCTGCCAGGAAGATTTTCTCAGTTTGGACTTCTACTGCCTTTTCGCCTGAAAAAATATTAGCAATAATAATGACCGCTATAACGATAACAACTGCGGCGATAATGATTATTTTTTTCATTTTTCTCTTTCTATAAATTTAGGGCTTCCTTCACTTTTCCTACAGCTTCGGATAGCGCAATATAAGTATTGATTGCAGTGTACTCGGCGGCAACCAATATTTGTTCTGCTTCTGTTAAATTTACCTGGGCCTCCCGAAGTTCTAAAGATGTGCCAGATCCTAATCGATACCGCTCATTCGCTAAGCGGTATTCTTCACCGGCCGCCTCCAAATTCTTTTCATCGATTTCTACAATTTCAATAATGGCATTATAATTGTCAAATAGATTTTTAACATCAGAACGTAGGTTTCGTTTGTAATCCGCCAGGAATAACTGGGCGTTTTTAAACTCAATCTTGCTGGTCTGATAATTAACATGATCAGAGAATCCGTTAAAGAGATTCCAAGATACACCCATTCCGACAGCAGATGACCAGTTTTTATCAAAACCTTTATATATTTTTTGTATATCTTCATTATTCCGACTGTAGCTTAAGCGAAGACCAAGTGTGGGCCAAAACGGGCTTTTGGCCATGGCAGCATTTAATTCCCGGGCTCGAACGCTCAATTCCCAACTTTTCAGGGCTGGCTGGTTTTCTACCGAAAGATCCAACAGTTGTTGTAAAGTTACATCTCTTGGTTCAAAAACAACTGAGGTATCAATTTCGAATACAATCAAGGGATCACGTCCCAATGCCAGATTTAACAATTGTTTCGATTGACGCACGGTATTCTTTTGGTTTAAATATCGGATTTGATCCTGTCCCAGATTTACTCTCGCCCGGAAGACATCTACCTTGGCCACTGATCCGATTTCGAACATACTCTGGGTTCGGTTCACCTGGTCCTGGCTCCGCTGAACCGCAATGTCATAGACATCAAGCAGCTTCATATTTTTCAGGAGATCATAATAATACTGAGATACCAGTTTCATGACCTGATTCTCGGAGAAAATCAAATCATATTGGCTGGCCTCGTTTAACACTTTTTTCTGTTTGATATTATTCCACCAATAACCACCGTCAAATATATTTTGATTCAGGGTAAGACCCGCCGAGTAGGAATCTCTTTTTCTACCTGCGGCGGTGAGAGTACGTTGTTCATAGATTATGTTTCCAGCAGAATCCTGGCCTACTGGAACATCACCCAGATAAGATGATTCCCCAAATTGAAGTTGACCTCCGGAAAAATTCGCATCTATGCGCGGTAAAATATTGCTGTATGAACCTTTGGCAGTCAATCGCGCAATTTCTGCCAGGTTACGTGAGGTATTAATATCAACATTATTTTCAAGTGCTATTTTTACACATTCATTTAAAGAAAGATTTTCAGGTGAACCTGATTGAGCCGATAGAATAAATGGTATTAAAAGTACAATCACAAGTGTGAGCATCCGATTCATAATTGTTCCTCCGCCTGGTTGATAAAAAGACAATAAGTTTTATAACATTTGACAAGCACTTTAATTCCGGAGCCCTTAATTCAACTTACCAGGGCTACTACAAAAATTAAAAGTAACCAGGCAATAAATACGGAAACCAGACCCTTTAGTTTCGAGAATCCATAAATAATGGAAAAACCAATTCCAAAAACCACCAAAAACCAGATATGGAAAATATTAAAGATTCCAATGAAATTGGATAAAAACGGGGACATTTCAGTTATATCAATTAATATACCAGGACTCATATCAATTTGAAGGGTTTGTTTTGAATAAATAAGTGGTATTTTGACAATTGTTTCCAAAATAATAATAAGATAGGAATAGCTCACAATCGAAAGAATCTGTTTAAATTTAGCTCTTCCTCCCAACAAAACATTTCCGATAAACCAGAATACCAGGGTGATGATGACAAAAATCAATAGTGTTACCACAAGACCAACCGCCAGAGGGATTATTAATCTCCATGAACTTGTTTTGCTTTGTTCAAACCAATCTAGACTCTCACCCATTTGTTCTTCAGCAATTCCTTCGATCTGTTCAATTTTTGGTATTATTTCTTCATCAACCAAGATATCATAAAACAAGAATCCGCTGCCAGCGCTTATGAAAATCGCTAACAATAGCGGTACAAGAAAATCAGGTTTAACACGCAGATATTTAAATACCTGCGCCGGGCCTGTAAAAATACCGACGATCCGTTGCAAGATAGTCATATCTGCAACCGTTTCCTGGTCTGACTTTTCAGTGATACTATCTAAGATTTCTTCTATTCCATCAGGCTCCGATCCGGTGTATTCGGGTTTTTCCACTTTTGGCCCTTTGACTCCATCGTTAACGATGGGGTTAACCGGCTGTTCCTCTGGTGGGGGTACTTTTTGCTCCTCCTTCGTTGTGTTATCACTTTCCTTTAAACTGTCCAGGATGCTATCCAAATCCTTTTGAGGATCTTCACCCTTTTTCTCTCCTCCATTTTCCTGTTCCTTTTTTTCATGGTCTTCACTCATGCCATTCCCCTTGTTAAATCGACTTGTTAATCTAAAATAAAACTATGTTGATAAATTCATAAAGTCTCACGCA
>CBDUVK010000124.1:0-8000 GCA_965370645.1 uncultured bacterium | reverse complement strand
GATAATTGAAAACGCTTTTCATTGTTTAAATACTGGGCAGCTTTATTCAGCTGTGCTGGATTTTCAGGAAACAATTGACTCCCATACCTGGTAAGAAGTTCCAGAATTATGTTGAAACCATTTTTTAAACCAGGAATTCCCTCTGTTCGAAGCCAGGCAAGGCTCAACCATGCTGCTACTTTCAGATGCTTCGCTTGATTTTTGAGAATCTCTTGAGCCAATTTACTGCATTCAGGATAATCAACTTCCCCCATCTTACTCATTTCCGCTTCAAGACCGATATATTCTGCGTTCATTTCCGGATCTGTCCCAACCGGACTTTCTTGAGATATCGGTCCTATAAGTTCATTGACTTCCGGAGGAATTGCTATTTCGTTCATTTCGAGTGCTCCAAACTTTCCCTATTACGGTAAATCGTATATATCCTTAATTTTTGTCTTCAGTAAATTCAATCCTTAATTAATTCTATGAGTGCTCTTTGGAAATCGTTTAAATTTTGATTGGAATTTTTTAAATATTCATTCAACTGCGCAAACATTGTATTATCTGCTCCGGATGCACTGGAAGTGATGGGGGAATCGAGTTTATAAACCGAATCTATCTCAAGATCTACTTGCATTAAACTTGCAAAATTGTTGGGCGAAGGATGACCGAAGTAGATAAATAGATAAGCAGGTTTCATGGGATTATCATTTGCAAAAAATAAAAAGGGCATATTTCTGTATTGGGGGAGCATCATTGAAATCAATTCAAGCCAGAAACTTACCATGTAAACGCTTGCAGGTGTTTGCCAGCCTAAAGGAATTCTTAAACCGTATGCTAATCGACTCACATCCTGATTTCGCAATGATTTCAACAAAGAAATTAAATTTTCATACACCACCTTCTTCGCAGGATTATCAAAATCTGTCCAGATTTGGGTTATATGCTGCCCGAGAGTGGTATTCATTTTATAGTCATTATAACTTACCATTGAGGTCTCAAAAGACTGATCCAAATTGTGTCCTAAATCCTCTACCTCTGCAGGAATAATTTCACTGAATTGCCCCTGTATAGCTTGTAGGGCATACCGAGTGGCCTGTTCTCTAAACGGCTGGAAGAGGACAGGTAAATGGAAAAATGATTTTTCGTGCAGGACGGTAAAATCGACTGACATCCCGACAAAAAAAGGATACTTTCGTCCAATTTTATCATTACTAGGATAGAACACACTGGTGATGCAACGATTATTTTCAGCTGATGGGAACACGAAGAAATAGTTTGGGGCCTTCTTATAAGCCAGATCCCAATTGGGATGCAATCTATTTTTAGCAAATACTAAACCTTTCTGAAACCATTCATCCAGGTCCAATATCTCCTTACTCGCTGCATTAAAGCGAACAAAGTCGCCGAAATTGGGCAACTTTCCAAAACAGAGCGGTAAGAGTTGTCTATTTATCATTTTTTACTCTTCATTCTACTTATCAATTATCAGAGATAGTCATGTTAAGACTTTAAGCTCCAGATAATACCTACAATTTTTAATTGACCTTTATTAAATCAGATATATTTCGGAAAGAGGATATTCCTCAGTTTAATTAAGCGAACGAGGAAAAGTGATGTTAAAGAAATCTTTCTTTCCGAAGGGATTGTAAATACTCGCAGTTCTTAATTTGAACCGAATGGCAACTTCTGGGGCTGTGGCCGATGAAAAAACCCATTGCAAATTGAAATTTGAGGCAGACATTTTTTGAAAGTTGGCCAGAGCAATCAGGCGAAACCATCCCCACTGGCTATAATAATCGTAAGGAGTATAGGCCCATTGTTTGGTACCAATTTCTAATCGCGCTCCGGCACTACCTTCATAACCCGGCCAGGAGTATTCTTGCCACCTCGGTCTACCCATTCGGTATTCAAGTTCATTTCCGTCTATCATAAGATTTACTTGCTCCACAATACCTGATGGAGAGGGAAGGTCCGGAAGAAGGCTGAATTTCAACTGTAAACCACTTGCCGTCTTCAATCCAAGGCCCAGGGTGATATCATATGCTTTTTTAAATGAATTCTTTGCCTGTGTGGAGAGCACAATACCTTGACCCTCCCAGGTCTTGGATGCCCAGGTATTTTCTCTGATGAATGGACTGAGATCATTCTGCACGAAACCCCATAGGATACCATCCCCGCCCTGGAAAAATCTGACCACATCTGCAATAGGCGTCTCAGTTCCACTGTTGACATTGAATGGATAATGATTTGCCAAAGTCATTCTATACGATTCATAGACTTCCTTTTCCCAAAGAGAATTCAGATGATTTCGGGTACGGGAGAGAATAACACGCCAGGTCAACAGTATCGGTTGGTTAAATAAACTTTGCTGGATCCTCAGATCAAGTCCTCTTAATGAATTACGAAGAATGCGCATGGCCTCTGGTAATTCACCCGTTTTACGATCGATAACTGTGGCAGCATATTCAGCGGACCGGCTGGCAGGTTCCCCTTCCAGTCCTTCTAATAATACACTGATTAATTCAAATTGCCCCAGAATATTTGATAAGTTGCCCCCCTCATCACTGGACAGCATATGTACAAAATGAAATTCACGATCTACCGGATGTTGACTTCGTTCAAGCCCCAATCTTTCGCCCAGATTTCGGGCTCGTCTATCAACATTACTCTCCAGTTGAGTCTGTTCAGCAACAGTTTCTAATAAAATCCGTAGAGGTGAATCTGTAAAATCACCTAAAATTTTCATGCGATTTGTCGCCATTGAGAATGTATCATATGATCGGATAGATATATTCCTAAGAAAATTCCACCAGGTTTTTGTGTATTCCTGATAATATAGGCGCCACAACTGATCTTCCATCTTTTTTTCATCGCGCATCTCTGCGGGAAGTTGGGTAACTTTCACCCCTAAAACCCAGTCATCCTGATCCGGGTGCCGGATAGCTTTGCTAATCTCTTCGGTAACAAAAGTTTCAAAACCTTCCCTGGTAAAAAAACCGGGAACTTCGAAATCGTTTACAAAAATCTCAGTATATCGCCCTCTCAATGCCTGAGCAAGGGAAAAGGATTGTCCCTTAAGCAGGCTCTCCCGTTTCAGCCGGGAATAAACATCAAAAATATTGGGGGTACCCAGTTTTCGACGAACTTGATCTACCAAACTTTTGTTTGTTTCAAAGGGAGTAATAAGTGAATTTTCAGCACCATGATAATTTTCATTCCCTAGAATTTCTATAAAATACGATATTTGGTTTTTAATCAATGAACGAAGGGATCTCAGGTTTTCATTTCGGGTGGCCTGATATGCAAAATTAAACCTGTCTTCCAGCAAGGTATCAACCAAAGCAAGGACTTCGGTTTTTAGGAACTCCTTTTCAGAAGCAGCATCATCCAGTCTGACGAGGTCATTACCCATCAACAAATAGGCCCTGAGGTAATTATATGCCTGGTCCCGATAAACATTCGGATCGTTTCGTAAATAGCCGCGCAGGCTCTTGGTAAGAAGATCATTATATAGATAAGTTGTCATAAATGGTTTCAATTTTGAATAGTAGAGCTGATCGCCTCGTTCAACCAACTGATCGCCTCGGTAGATACTTCCGCCCAGAAAGGGTGCATCTTCTAACTTTTCAAGCTGTTGGCGATATTTGTCCAGTATTAAAAAATTATCCGAGAAGGACTCGTCAGACCAGCGGATATTTTCCACTCTCTTAAGCAGCTTTGCTAAATTATTGGTATCATTTTTAAATCCTAAATAGGTAGAGGTAATACCAATAATAGCCAGTATCAGGAAAATGACAGCTGCAGTGAAAACACCCACCTTAATGAGCCCCCGCTGTGTTGCCATTTTGGAAGTTTGATCCACCAGATTCTGATCGGGAATGATGACATCCGTAAAAAGATCCTTAATAAAATAGCTCTTAGTTTCCATTTCCGGATCAAATCTATCAATAGTTTCTGGCGGGAGGTTAAATTGTTTGGCAATGGATTGGATCACCCGGTCTATCGGTACACCCTCCTGGGTGCCACTGGTAAAATAAAATCCGCGAAATCTTGGATTCTCCTGGTAGGGGTTTTGTTGAAAGAGTTTTTCCACAAATTTAGATAGATGCTCCTCTCCAGCCAGAAATTCAAGCGGAAAGGTATATATTTTTCGTCGCTCCTCCCTTTTTAAGGGGCTATTTAAGCGGGATAATCGGGCAGAGATTAATGACTTATATAATTTTTGAAACTCAGTCCGGAATGTATTGGCCGGATCCGGATCGTTCTGAAGTTCAGTTGGAAAAGTGCTGCCCCAGATTTGCTCTCGCTCCACCCGACTAAACTCCTCAAAAAATTCGACAAAACCCTGAATGAGATCACACTTTGTAAAAACAAGGTAAACAGGAAATCGAACACCCAGTTTTTGAATTAATTCATCAATACGGGATCGGATTAATTTGGCGTGATTTTCTACCTCCTCCAGGGTTGCATTGAATAGGTCGGCGATACTAACTCCAATAATGACGCCATTGATGGGTTTTTTCTTGCGGTTTTTCTTGAGCATTTCAAGGAACGAATTCCACTCTTCCCGGTCTTCTTCCTCTGTGGTATACCGACCGGCTGTATCCAGTAATATAGCCGAATTCGAGAAAAACCAATCGCAATTCCTTGTACCCCCAACACCTCGTACCTTATCGGAACCAAATGGAAATTCCAATCCGGAATGTTCGATTGCAGTAGTTTTACCTGCACCTGGTGGACCGATAAACATGTACCATGGTAGAGCATAAAGCGCTGATTTACCGCTAGCTCCCTGACCAATCTTGGATTTTTTTAAAGCTTCAATTGCTGCGGTAAGCTGCTCTTTTAACTGTTCAATTTCGGCCTGTTTATCCGGTCGCATGCTTAATATATTTTGCTCAGCCTGTACTTTTATCGATTCTTCAATAAGTGAAGCACTTTTAGCAGCTTGAAGCCGGGTATACATCAGAAAAAATATCCAGAGAAACAGAATAATTACCAGGCCCAAAACTTGACGCTCCCAGGACCATTGAAACCATATCCCCGCAGCAATGATTAACAAAATGAGAATAATCAGGACAACAGCAACAATAAAATTCCTGTTCTTCAGAATTTTCAATAACCATTTCATATTAGTAGTAGAATAACCTCTTTATAATTGATTGTTTAACTTAAACCCTGTCTGTTTTAAAACAATTAGAGCATTTCTTGGATCAGATCAATTATTTTATTTGCCGTACCCTTACTAAAAAGCACTACAATTAAATAGAAAAGAAACCCAAGAGCAGCAGCACCAACTCCAAATGTCCAGATTGGTATCTCTTTTTTGATAACTTCACCAATCTCATCCTTTCTCTTTCCATTAGGCGAAAGAAGTTTGGTCGATTTGTCCATCGAAAGTTGAATATCCTGATATAACTCATCAGTTATAATGCGTAATTTTTCCTGTTCTACAATGCCATATTTCCCTTTAAAGCCTAAAACTAAGCAGAGATAGTAGACCTCTAATACCTGGACGTTAAATTGAATCCGTCCGCGCAATTCCTCCACTCTTTGAAAAAATTCCTCACCCGCATCAAAACGGTTATACAATTGAAGCTGCAACGGATTTGCTAACCAGTTCTGTTTTTGGGACCAATCAGATGCTATAATTGTTTCATCGATAAAGGCGACCAGAGCATATTTTATTTTCTGAATATCCGCCGTATCGAAATTGTGCCTTTTTGCCTGATGTTCCATACTTTCTAACAAGTTTAGAATTCGTTCACGGAGCACTTGTGCTTCTCCGAAATCCTGGGTAGCTCGTAATTGCAGAACTAGCATGAAAGAATCTGCACATATGTCTGTTAACCTAATTTTTTCTGGCATAGGTTTGGTAGTTCCCTATTTTTTTATATAAAAATGTCTTTCAAATTTATTAGCTCACTCCCTTGACTGCCAATAATTCCAATTGTAATCCTTCGAACTCAGCAGGGATATAAATGACCATTGCCTGACTTTTTTCAATTGCTAACCAGAAAGGGCCCTGCTTGTCAAATTTAAAATAATGCACACCTGGTTTGCTTGGGACACCTGCTGGTGGATGAGATGAAAAAGTGATTTTCAGCGCCCGGGTAGCTGTACTCAATACTTCGTTTATCATTTCCGGGGCAGCAATTCTTAATTTCATTGGCAATTCATCGACAGGTTTTTTTTCTAATATATCACCACTACAAACCAAGAAAAAATTCGCTTCCTTTAGTAATGAGGCTTCCTCTATTTTGCTGTTGTAAAGGTTTTTGCTCTGTTTCTCCAATTTAATTTGAATATAATTCTTCTGTGGCACCACATCACCGAGCAATCTGCGTATTTTCCTTTCGATTCCAATAAAGATAGGACCCAGGTTGCCATGATCGTATACCGGAAGATCACCTGGAAGTATACCTTCATCAGTGGAATAAGAGCTTAGAAGGCCTGTCAAAGAGAGAAGTGCATCATATACGTGCAGGGGATGAAATCTCCCTACTGACAGGAATTGATTTAATAGAGGTATAAAGGAATTAATAGAAGACAAATGCCAATACATAATTAAATCATTTAAAGTAACATCCAACTGGCCATCGGCAGTTTGCCGACGACGACCTCTTAGTGCACTACTACGGGCATTCAGCAGTTCTAATAAACGGCGAAGTGCGGTCATTAGATTTTCTGAAGACTGAATCGACAAACATGGGGGAACAAAATCGTCATTCAATATAAACTCGCCTTGAGGGGATCTCATTATTTCACATGTTTTAAGGCTGCTCATTCCCTCAATACTCTCGGCCCCAAAAAGTATCTGATAATTCTTTCTTCCCACACCGATTTGACGTTGATCACTTCCGGTATTTTCATCATTTACCATAATATTTTCAAGTTGGAATCTGAAATTTACTTCAGTTGTTGTTTCATCCAATTGACAATTTTTACCACCTGGATTTTCCGCAGGTATACTTAAAAATACAGATAGTAATTCTTGTGTTGCCGGGAAATGCTCAGAAAAACTTCGAGATGAGGGAAGAGCATCATCTTTGGGCATATTAAAGTGCAGACCATCTTGCATAATTCCGACTAATTTCGAAACCTGGAATTGCCCGTTTAATAATGCCTCTTTCTCGATAGATATCTCTGCAAGCCCCCAACCAAAAGGTAAAAAAGCATGAAACCAATTATTTAATTGAAATTCATAAAAACGATCCCATTGCTGGAAATGATGAGGATCAAGTGTCATTCCTTCATACCAGACAATTTTCTTATTAATAGTCATATTTGATAGCCCGATTTAATGATGAGGTTTGGTATATAAATGAAAAGAACTAGTTATTAATCTTCCGGTTTTACTATAATAAGTTTATCTTTCCCGACTGCTAAAGTGACATCATCCCCTTTATGTTGGGAAAGGTTATACAAGTATTTCCATTGATTTTTATCGGGTTGATAAAAATCTGCTGCTGCCCCAATAAAAATTACCTCTTTATCTAACTTTATTTTTTTCAATTTGCGGGTCTCGGAGGGATGTAACATTATTTCAACAGGCTCTCCAATAATGTCACCACCCAGTGTTTCTCTATCATTCTTCCAGAAGGCTTCCAAAGTAGACCTTTGAAAATTTACATCAGTCTTTAACAGATAAATACGAACGACAACTGGATTACCGCCATTATTTAGCTCCTCATTTGATTTAACCGTAACATTCAAATTATGCGAACAGCCAGAAACCATTAAAAAAATGAATAAAAATAAAATCGCGGGGAAATACCTATAAAACTTATGGTAGAGGTGACTTTTCACTTGGAGATCCTTCCTTAAATTAATTACAGTGATGGTATCTAATTCAAAATCAGTTAAACCGAGGCATTAAAATATTTTTTATTTAAGTCCAACATAACATAAATATTTATATACTTTTAACTAAATATGTGATATTCCCCTTGCATAATTTTGGATATTCAACCTACTTACTTGTCAGATTTTGACTGCATTCTTTGAGCTGAACT
>CBDUVK010000123.1:0-8017 GCA_965370645.1 uncultured bacterium | reverse complement strand
GGTCGATTTATGCAACGTCTGGTTGAGTACCTGGAGAATACTCCTCAGGATATATTTTAACTTTTATTCAAGATAAGCAGGGATTTTTATAATAATTAAACTATGAAGTGTTGACGTAATTAACCTGCAGCTCCAGTTGACAACTTTCACAGTTCATATCATGCTGAGGAACAATTAAGTAAAAAATAAAAAGAACCCAATGATATCTTTTAAAATTGGGATGGAAAAAATTAAAAAATAATTGTATAGCTAGGCATAATTATAGATATTTTTAAAGTCCTCTGTATGGTTTCTGCTTGTCATGAACCCTTTGTACAGGGAGCTATACACCAAAAGTCAAAATTGCCGTAATTCGTTCTGAGGTATGTATTTCATTTTGGGGAGATGATGATATGGATTTTCTGAATGTCTTTTTTTTACCCCCTTCAGCTGACCATTTACATCTGGTAAAATATTTAATACTTATAATCTATTTTATACATATTCCGTTTGTGAGTCTTTTGCTGGGAGGTACTTTCTTCTCAGTATTTTTCCGGTTGCTGGCAATAAACAATCCCAATTCGATTTACTGGAGAATCTCGAAGGATTTTATCGAGGTTCTGGTATTCAGAAAAACTGCCGGCATTATTTTAGGCGTCTTACCTCTGCTGGTTTTAACTCTCATTGAGGGCCAGGTGTTTTATGATGCTGAAATATATGTTGTTAATTTTATGTTTTTCACGACTATTCTGGTAGCACTGGGAATAACCTCCGTCTACTTCTATCAGAATACCTTTCGGATGTCGGAAGTAAACCCGCTATTACAATTATCAAGTGGCCTGGGTGGCTTGTTCTTGCTCCTGTTGGGTTATTTTATTTTTAGTGTAAATTCGGCGCTGGTACTGGATCCCGGACGCTGGGCAACCGTAACCGATCCCTCCAAATTTTTATTTTCCTGGAATGTAATTGCCAGATTTTTCCATTTCCTCTGCGCTTCTTTTGCCGTGAGTGGCGTCGCTCTGGTTTTCTTCTCGTTCAACTGGAAGGAATCGAGACGAAAAATGGAAAAATCTTATGCAGCTACAATCCTGAAACTGGGAGGCGGGATCGGGCTCACATTCACCTTATTGCAACCGGTGTTACTTTTCTGGAATTTAATCACACTTCCGGATCCCTCTTTAACCGCTGGGGTTTTCGGATACACGGCGATGGTTCTCTTCCTGATTATGTTTATTTCTCTTTTACTGTACCGGTTAGTAAAGAATTCTGAACTGCAGTTAGGTACGAATATTTTTGTTCTTTTTGTTATTACTTTGGTTTTAATGATTGTTAATGATCATCTTGCACGTGAAAATGCCATACAAAACCATACCCGGTTACTGATTATCCGTGCCGAAGAGATATCTGCGGAAATAGAATCGGAAAGAGAAATGGCCAGGGCGGCGAGTATTGAACCTGATCTTGCCGTTGGAGCTAAAGTCTTCTCCAGCCAATGTACGGCCTGTCATCGCTTTGATAAGGGCATAGTCGGTCCACCCTATAATAGTGTATTACCTAAGTATCAGCATGAACCTGAAAAACTTGCTGAATTCATCCGCAATCCCTATAAAGTGGATGATAATTATCCGGCAATGCCCAAATTGGGATTGAGCGAAAAAGAGATAAAATCAATTGTTGTTTACTTATTTCAGGAAATGGAGAAACAAAAATAAGTAGCATTTTTGATATAGTTTATTAAGAAGGAGCTTCTTGTGAAAAAAGGTTTTGCGCCTCTCTTGATCATAGGATATGTAAGTACTTTTATCATATTTGTACTCATAATCGGTCTTTTCTGGCAGGAAAATCGAAAAACGCCGGAACAACCTATAAATTTCAATCATCAGATTCATGTTTCGAAAGTTGGATTGGCCTGTACCCATTGCCATACCACCGTGGAAAAATCTACATTTGCTGGAATACCTTCAGTGGAAACTTGTATGACCTGCCATCAATCAGTAGCAACCGATAAGCCGGAAATTAGAAAATTAACGAAATTCTGGGAAGACAAACAGCCGATTCCCTGGCAAAGGGTTTACAAGTTACCAGCCCGGAATTATGTTTATTTCTCTCATAAACGCCATGTGAAGGCAGATTTAGAGTGTGTGAATTGCCATGGTAATGTAGAGGTTCAACCTGTCATTAAGCAAGTTCCTAAATTGGAGATGGGTTGGTGTATGGTCTGCCACAGGGCAAAAAATGCACCGACTGATTGCGCAACGTGCCATAAATAGCTGAATTCTGGAGGAATTGTATGGATAGACGGGACTTTTTAAAAATACTCGGAATTACATCTGGGACTGCAGTGATTTCCTCATGTGGGGTGGATAAGGCCAATGAAAAGATCATCCCTCATGTCATTCCCCCCGAAGAGGAGGTATACCCCGGTAAAGCACTTTATTACAATACAACCTGCACTGAATGTCCTGCCAGTTGCGGCGTACAGGCAACTGTCAAAGAAAAAGTATATCACGAAATGCGGGGATTATACCCTACCAAGCTGGAGGGAATAATAGATCATCCCATTAATGATGGCGCTCTCTGTGCACGGGGTCAGGCCGCTCTTTTCCGCCTGTATCATCCTGACCGCATCCGCCGTCCCATGATGCGGGATGAAAGTGGGAATCACCGCATCGTAACCTGGAAAGAAGCTCTGACCCGAATAGGGGAAGAGTTAAAAAGCACGGATCGTTCCGGAAAATCCAACCTCTATTTTTCAGGAAGTACCACCGGTACTCTATCAACACTGATCGATAATTTCTGCAAGTCAACAAATATAGAACGTCTACCTGAATATGAAGTCTTCAATCATACAAATATAAAAGAAGCGGGTGGTATTGTATTCAATAAGAGGGATATTCCGAAATATAAGATCGAAAAGAGTGATTTTCTATTCACTTTGGGAGCAGATATTTTTGAAACATTTCTCTCCCCGGTTTATTTTGCCGACCAGTTTGCCAAAGCCAGGAAGAATGAAAAATTCCACTGGTATCATGCAGAACCCCATGTCTCTTTAAGCGGCGTACAGGCTGAACAGCGATTTGTATTAAAGCCCCGGAGTGAAATGGTATTGCTGACTTTCCTCATTCAATCAATTCTTGAAAAAAATCGCCAGAAGAGAGGGTTGAATATTGAAATAATTCGGGTTCTCCCAAATTATTCATTGTCGCAAGCGTCCCGTATCACCGGGATCTCCCAGGAAAAATTGAGTGATTTTGCGGAAAACCTCTCCCGGGCGGAGAAACCACTGATCATTTGTGGTGGGGTATCCGCGGCTCAGGATAAAGGTCTCGAAGCAACGGTTTTGACATTACTTCTGCAATGGATTTTAGGAATGGATCAGGAAGTTATCGAATTTTCGCAGGCATCTGTACATAGCAATGTTGGTACCAACTCGGATGTTAAAAAATTATTGAATCAGTTGGATAAGGGTAATGTTGGTGTGCTATTCCTGGCGCGGACAAATCCGGTTGAAACCTTACCTCTGACTTATGGTTTTATAACTGGCATGAAAAAGGCTGAACTGACGGTTGGTCTTTCTGATACCATGAATGAAACGGTGAAGGAGTGCGATATCATTCTTCCCCTTTCGCATTCGCTGGAATCATGGGGAGATACGGTTCCGGAAGCAGGTCTTCGCACAATGCTTCAGCCAGTTCTGGATCCCCAATTTGACAGTCTGGCGGAAGGAGATATCCTGTTATTATTGATGGGAAACCAGCTTTCTGAGGAGCTCTTGACTCCCTTCAAAGATTATCTCTTTAGTGAGTGGGAACAACTGTTTGGCGCAGATAAAACTGCGGAGATATTGAATAAAGGATTTGTCAAAGAACCGGTAACTGCTGCCAGGTTAAAGGTAAATTATAGACAAGTGAGAAGTTTCCTGCGAAATATGAAACCTCCTGCTGATGATCCCAAGAATTGGCTCTGCCTGACACCTTCCTTACGTTCTTTCGATGGCAGAAGTAACAACCTGCCAATTTTGAGGGAAATTCCCGATCCATTAACCTCCATCAGTTATGGCGATTGGATTTCCCTATCAGAGAACACAGCCAGAGAGTGGCGTGTGAGGGATCGAGATGAAATAGTGCTGTCTGATAATGGATTTTCGATAAAACTACCGGTGAAAATACAAAAATTACTCCCGGATAATATATTCATGTTGAACCGGGCCTACCCAAACACTCCCGAAACGAGGGTAGATCCACGGAGTGGCGAAGCCTCCAGTTTTATTCCCAATGTAAGCCTTTCGAAAACCGGAGTTAGAATTCCCATACCGGTGCTGGCAGGATCGATGATCGAAGAGGGGAGAGGCTTGCTTCCCCCTGAGGATGACCATAGCCATGAGGGTAATCATGAACGGTGGTACCCGGAACATGAGCATGTAAATTATCGCTGGGGAATGGCTATCGATTTGGAGAGTTGTATCGGATGCAACGCCTGTGCGGTTGCCTGTTATGTTGAAAATAATATTCCGATTGTGGGAAAAGAGGAACATCTCCTGGGTCGGGAAATGTCCTGGATTCGGATACAACCCTATTTTGATGAAGCAGAGAAGATGGAATTTGTCCCGATGTTGTGCCAGCATTGTGATAATGCTCCCTGTGAGCCGGTGTGCCCGGTCTATGCTGCCTATCATAATCCCGAGGGCTTGAATGTGCAAGTTTATAACCGCTGTGTGGGTACCCGTTATTGTGCAAATAACTGCCCCTACAAAGTGAGGCGCTTCAACTGGTTTGATCATCGATTACCAGAACCCTTAGATAAGATGTATAATCCGGATGTCTCGGTTCGTGACCGCGGAATTATGGAAAAGTGTACTTTTTGTATTCAGAGAATCCGCTCCGCCAAAGACATGGCAAAAGATGAGAATCGTTTGCTAGAAGATGGTGAGGTAATTCCGGCATGTGCCCAAACCTGTCCCACCAAAGCGATCACATTCGGTAATCTGGAAGATAAAAATTCGCGGGTCCATAAGTTGGCACAATCGGAGAAGGCTTACCGGGCTTTAGAAGAACTCGGAACTGAACCAGCCGTGAATTATTTACGGAAAAGAGGGAATAAACATGAAGCCTAGTCACATGAACGAGAAGGAATTTAATAATACCCTGGAACACGATATTCTGGCGGCCATGAGAAAACCAGGTCCCTTCTACTGGGTCGCTCTTGCGATTTGTGCTTCTTTTTTTGCACTGGGTATGTACACCTGGCTGCAGCAGATGTTGAAAGGGATGGGAATCGCTGGAATAAACAATCCTGTGGGATGGGGTGTCTATATTACTGATTTTGTCTTATGGGTGGGTATCGCACACTCAGGCACTCTCATATCTGCAGTACTCTTTCTCTTTCGGGCGAAATTCAGAAATGTATTTAATCGATCAGCGGAAGCGATGACGGTATTTGCGGTTATGACTGCCGGTTTATTTCCGCTTATTCACCTTGGAAGATCCTGGTTGTTTTATTGGCTCTTCCCATATCCAAATCAGCGCCAGCTGTGGGTAAATTTTCAATCCCCGCTGGTTTGGGATGTTTTTGCGGTGAGTACCTATTTTACCATCAGTGCAATTTTCTGGTATGTCGGAATGGTACCGGATCTGGCAATTATTCGTCGTATGACTGACGGATTCCGGAAGAAGATTTACAGCATATTTTCATTGGGATGGACCGGCAGTTTACGGCAGTGGCGCCACTATACTAAACTTTATATGTTCCTGGCAGCGTTTGCCACCCCGCTGGTCATTTCGGTGCACTCAGTGGTTTCCTGGGATTTCGCCATGAGTATCATTCCGGGTTGGCATACCACCATATTCGCACCCTACTTTGTGGCAGGAGCTATCTTTTCCGGAACCGCCATGGTGCTTACCCTGATCATTCCGATGCGGAAGATCTTCCGTCTGGAAAAGTATATCACGGTTGATCACTTTGACAAAATTACCAAGGTATTACTCTTCACTTCACTCATTGTGACTTACTCATATATTGTGGAATTTGCACTGGCATTCTACGGAGGGCATAAATATGAAGAGGCTCATTTTCTTTACCGGCTGCTGGGGGATTATCGATATCTCTACTGGACCATGGTTTTCTGTAATTCACTGCTGCCATTAAGTCTTTTTGCAGGTGCACTGCGGCGATGTGTTCCGTACCTGTTTGTAGTTTCCCTGTTTGTGAATGTGGGAATGTGGTTGGAAAGATTTGTCATTATCGTTTCGTCACTTTCAAAGGATTTTGACCCCTATAATTGGGGAGTTTATCTGCCCAGGTGGCCCGAGGTCGCTATTACCCTGGGAAGTTTCGGTATGTTCTTCATGTTTTTTCTGTTATTTACTAAATTTCTTCCCATTCTCTCGATAACCGAAATTAAGGAGGAGGCTGCGGAATGAGTAACCAGTTCAAATTCGATGAAAAGCATACATTTTTGGATAAGTTGACAGAATTAGTAAAGAGTGGTATCTCGCCCAAAAAAATTAACATTTTTACTCCATATCCAGTCCACGAAGCTGAAGAAATTTTAGAAATAAAGACTTCTCCTTTGCGATTCTTTACCCTGATTGGGGCGTTATCAGGTTTGTTAATCGGATTTTTCTTCACTATTTGGGCCTCGTTGGACTGGCCCATCATTCGTGGGGGAAAACCCGTTCTCTCCTATCCAGCGTTCATTATTATAGCTTTCGAGTTGACGATTCTCTTCGGAGGTGTCATCTCTTTTATTGGTTATCTGCTGCTTGCCAAGCTGCCCAGTATAAAGAAAATTCAAACTCCGGAAGAGTATGGTAACCAGTTTGTCATTCATATCGAGAATGAGGGTTAAATATGAGTGCGTTACGACTACGACCAATCGCTTTAGGAATTTTTAGTTTAGTCTGTGTGATAATGATTGTTTTAATTGAGACGGTTTTTAATAGTACATCTGATGGAACATTCCTGTTAACGCTTACCTTTTGGGTTGCTTTGATTCAGGGCCCCGTGGCTCTGGCAGCTGCCGCAGAGGTATCAAAAGGAAAATGGATCCAGCCACTCAAAAGAGAACTTCTGGTGTTCTATCCCCTCAATCTGGTGCTGGCGATACTTTTTATATTCATGTTATTTAAAATAGACATCTATCCCTGGGCCCAGGTGGATCATCGCTGGCTGAATCCGAATTTTTTTATTGCGCGAAATTCTATCATGCTGCTGATTTCCTTTATCTTTGCCCACCTGTACGTACGGGCCAGTTTGCAGGAAAAATCGTATGCAGGTAAATTAGGGATTCTCTATCTTTTTATTTTTATTGCTACCCAGTCTTTGGTGGCCTTCGATTGGGTTATGAGTCTGGCCTACCCCTGGATGAGCACCATGTTTGCTCCTATATTTTTTATGGAATCTTTTTATGCGGGGTTGGCAATAGCCGGTATCATTGCTGCGATACTACTGCGTAAAAAAAGTGAAGACCAGCAGGATCTTCAAAAAGTGCTGCAGGATTCTGCAGTATTTATGTTTGGATTTGCCCTGGCCTGGGCGGGATTGTATTATGGTCAATTTCTGGTGATCTGGTACGGCAATATTCCCTGGGAAACCAGTTATTTTTCAGTCCGGATGGACCATTCACCCTATGGGGAAATGATGTATTTGATCATCATTCTTCTATTCATAGTCCCATTTGTGTTATTGCTCCCAAAGAAAATAAAAAATTCCAGGATGTGGGTGACCAGCATTGCCATAGTGGTCCTTTCGGGTTTACTGATTGAAAGGGTTTTCTATATTGCCCCGGTGACTCCCATCAATTTCTTTTGGTTCTTGATTGAATTTTTACTCTTTGGTCTGTTAATGGTGTTATTTTTTATCAATCGGGATAAGATTATTAAGACACCAGTAACCCAGATAAACTTTAAAATTTCTCTAAAAAGATAAGGCCCGATCAGTATAACGTCTGAATTAAACCGCGCCGCTTTTTGGCGTCGGTTTGAGTGATTTGTTATGTGCAACATATTTGTTAGTTTTAATCATCTTTAAACCCAATATC
>CBDUVK010000122.1:0-8093 GCA_965370645.1 uncultured bacterium | reverse complement strand
AGTGGAATGGCCAGGTTGTTAAGGGGATTTGCGTCCACTGCCATGGAAAATATCGCATTATGGCATGAGCGTGATATTTCCCATTCATCTGTGGAAAGAGTAATTATTCCCGATGCAACCATGACACTTTACTACATGATTCATAAAATGATTCAGGTAATTCAAGGTATAGTTGTACACCCGGAAAATATGATGACCAATCTCCAACGGACACATGGTCTGGTTTTTTCTCAACCGGTATTACTTAAACTCATTGAAAAAGGATTGTCACGGGAAAATGCCTATCGCCTGGTTCAGAAAAATGCTATGGAAGTGTGGAAAAGCGGGAAAGAATTTGACGAATTATTGAAGCAAGACCATGAGATTACTGAATTTCTTTCGCCTGCAGAAATCGATTTAATTTGCGATTTACAAACCCGATTAAAAAATGTAAATTATATTTTTAAGAAATTAAAGCTTATGTAAACACGGAGGATGTTGTGAAAGGCCAAGAAAAATTTGCAGAAGGTAGAACAAAAAATTTGTATAAGACAGATCAGGAAGAGCAATTGATGATGGAATTTCTGGATGTATTGCCTTTCGAAAGTGCCAAAAAGGTATCTGTAAAGGAAAAAGGTAAAGTGAATACCGACCTGAGCTCATACCTGTTCGAATACCTACATAGTTATAATGTTCCCACCCATTTCCTTAAAAAAGTGGATTCTAAAAATATTCTGGTAAAGAAGTTGAACATGATTCCAATAGAGATGGTGATCTGGAATATAGCGACGACCGGACTTTCGAAAAAATTGGGAATTTCTGAAGGAGCAATGCTGGAAACCCCGGTTATTGAATTTTATCTGAAAGATGCCAAATTGAAATATCCTATGATTAATGATTATCATGCCTATGCATTAGGCCTTTGTGATCGAAATGATATGAGCGCAATCGTGCGGATCGGAACTAAAATAAATGCTGTACTGCGCTCTTTTTTTCAGAGGAAAAATCTTTCTCTTGTTAAATTTACACTGGAATTTGGAAAAGTTGGAAATCAGGTTATGTTAGGTGATGAAGTTACGCCGGATACATTTATTGTATGGGGTGTTAAAGATGATGGCAAAGTTGATAAAAAAACCTATACACTTACACCGGAAACAGCCAAACAGGTATACCCCAGACTTCATGAAATTTTATTAAAATAGGATCAATCGTGATTACAAAATACGGTCTTGGTATTGTTGTTAGCAGTTGGATGATTTTTGTTGTTTTTCTTGCATTAAGTTTCTATTATCGTCATCCGATACTCATCATCCTGGCGGTGGTAAGCGGATTATTCAGCGTTTTTAATCTTTTATTTTTTCGTGATCCGCAACGCACTATTCCGCAAAATCCGAATGCAATTCTTTCTCCCGCTGATGGTAAGATTGTCCAGATAACTGATGTTGAGGAGAGGGACTTTTTTAAAACCCGGGTAAAGAGAGTCAGTATATTTCTGTCTATCTTCAATGTACATGTCAATCGGTCCCCTATTTCAGGAAAGATCGAACATTTTGAATACCGCCGAGGTGCCTTTCTCCCTGCATTTAAAGATGATGCCTCCCTTGAAAATGAGCAGACTGCTATCGGTATCGTTGATGAACAGGGGCGAAAAGTCATGTTTACCCAGATTGCTGGTCTTATTGCCCGGCGAATTGTCTGCGAATTAAGAGAGGGTCATACTACCGAGGCGGGAATTAGAATGGGCATGATCCGCTACGGATCCCGGGCGGATGTCTATTTTTTAAATGATGAAGTCGATATTAAAGTGAACCTGGGAGATAAAGTAACCGGGGGCGAATCAATTATAGGGGAATTCAAGTGAAAGTAAAAACCAATTGGGTTCCGAGTGCCTTTACTATGGCGAATATGTTTTGTGGATACTATTCTGCCATATTGAGTACCTCGGGAAAATTTATTCAGGCTGCCTGGCTAATTGTGGCAGCTGCAGTCCTGGATGCTTTAGATGGAAAAATTGCCCGGTTTGCCAAAGCGGATTCACAGTTTGGAGTTGAATACGATTCACTTGCGGATGTGATTTCATTTGGCGTCGCGCCTTCTTTGCTTATATACCATGCTGTTTTTAGGACCTGGGGAACTTTGGGTTTACTAATCAGTTTTGGTCCTTTAGTTTTTGGTTCTATTCGCCTGGCGCGGTTTAATGTGCGATTGAAAGGTTTATCCAAAGGTTATTTTGAAGGTTTACCTATTCCAGCAGCTGCCGTAACAATTTCTTCCTTTCTGGTTGCCAATATCCATTTTTGGGGATATCTCCGCTGGGAAAAAGTCTTTCTGTTCATTGTGATTGCGGTTTCAGTGTTAATGGTTACCAGTATTCGCTACCATACACTTCCCAACTTCTCATTGCAAGGGGGCATGGAGAACCGCACTAAATTTTTAATTTTCATCGTTGGAACCACTTTAGTAATTATATTTCCCCAGGAAGCATTTTTTCCACTGTCGGCAAGCTATGTCATATCCGGTCCGCTTAATTTCACCTACGAGATATTACGCAGTGGAAATCAGCAAAAATTAAAGAAGGGGAAGGATATAGATAAATGAAAGCGATAATCCAAGTCCGCTTAAAAAATGGAATCCTTGATCCACAGGGAAAAACAGTGAATAATGCTCTTCACCACCTGGGTTTTCAAAATATCGATAATGTGCGGGTAGGAAAATTAATTGAATTTGAGATTAAAGAATCTGATAAAGAAAAAGCCTTTCAGATGATCGAAGATGCCTGCAATAAATTACTCGCCAATCCGGTAATTGAAGATTTTACCTATGAGTTAGGAGAAGAGTAAATTGAAATTT
This sequence comes from uncultured bacterium, assembly GCA_965370645.1. Lineage (GTDB taxonomy): Bacteria > Calditrichota > Calditrichia > RBG-13-44-9 > RBG-13-44-9 > RQOF01. The sequence goes on along the minus strand of CBDUVK010000122.1, from coordinate 5,264 downwards.
GGGGTGATTGTATTTCCCGGATCCAATTGTGATCACGATATGTACTACGCTTTGAAGAAAGTCACCGGCGATGATGTCCAATTCATATGGCATCAGGATAAGTCCCTGGATGGTTTTGATGGGGTTGTATTACCCGGCGGTTTCTCTTACGGGGATTACCTGCGAGCAGGGGCAATTGCTCGATTTTCACCCATTTTGCAGGAGATTGTAAGATTTGCAAAAAAAGGCAAAATTGTTTTGGGAATTTGTAATGGATTTCAAGTTTTAACCGAGAGCGGTTTACTGCCAGGTGCGCTCATGCGAAACCAAAATTTGCGTTTTATTTGCAAACATGTGTATATTCGTACAGAAAATAACCAGAGCGCTTTCACCAAGATGTTAAAGAATGGTCAAGTCTTGCGTATTCCCATCGCCCATGGTGAGGGTAAATATTATACAGACGATGATAATCTCAATCGATTAACAGAAAATAACCAGATTATTTTCCGGTATTGTTCTCCGACTGGAAAATTGGAAGATGCACATAATCCAAACGGCTCAAAGTCATCTATCGCTGGCATTATAAATTCTGAAGGAAATGTACTGGGAATGATGCCTCACCCGGAACGTGCGATCGAAATGTTACTGGGATCAAAAGACGGGCGATACCTGTTTGAGTCGATAATCGCATAAATTTAGGGAGATTAACCCCCATGCGTAAAAAAAGTTTGGGATGGATCCTCATCATTATTCTTTTAGGTGCCTTTATGGGAACCGCTTTGGGGGAGGTGTTAGCTTATATTCTGCCGCTGGGTGTGGTCAAAGAATTTTTCCTGAGATCAGCTATTTTTAGTGTCGGGCCAGCAACCTTAAATCTTGTTGCTTTCACCTTTACATTAGGATTCAGTCTTAAATTGAATGTTATTGGTATTATTGGAATTGGTATTGCTGCTTATTTTCTCCGCTGGGCTCAGTAAAATTTTGTAAACTGTAAACCCTATTTATCAGGGATTTTATAAATGATTAAAAATGAAGGAGTAAAATATGTTTGGAATTGGTCCCCCTGAATTAATTGTCATTTTTTTGATTATTTTAATTCTTTTTGGTGCTAAAAGATTGCCGGAGCTTGCCCGCTCGCTAGGCCGTTCAATAAATGAATTTAAAAGTGCAACCCAGAATATAAAGGACGACCTGGATATCTCCAAGGATGAACCCCCCATTGCTGAGAATAGTGCATCTCAAAAAGATGAGAAAAAAGAATCTGAAGCAAAAAAGGGGAAAGAGAAAAACTCGGATTCTCCGGCAGGCTAATGAGACTTTCTTGAATATAGGAGAAACAGAAAATTAACGTTAATTACAATCCTGATTGATTTGAGGAGGCATGTAATTTCCGAATTAGGACATCCGCAGTGGGGATTGAGGAATAATCGCTCACTGCGGTTTTTTTATTCTCAATTCCAGATTGTGAAGATGAGAGTTGATGCGGATATATAATTGAATTTATGGTAACTTCTAAAGTGATATAACTGTATATTTAAAAATATTTTAAGTTGAAATTTCCGGGGAGTATATCTTCCTGTAAGCTGAAAGCGGTGATAGGTATGAATAAAATGCTAAAGAAAAGAGTACTTATCGTTGAGGATGAGCCGGATCTTTCCGCTGTATTTGTAAATTTGTTAGATGTATTCGGCGTTCAGGGTAAGGTAGCTAAAAATGCATCTGTGGCAAAAAAATCCCTAAGCGAGGAAAAATTTGATTTTCTCATTATTGATCTCACCCTACCAGACGAATCTGGTGTTGATTTATATAAAGATATGGTTTTATCTCATCCGGAATACAGAGGGAATGTAATTTTTACGAGTGGAATGAATGTCACTGAAGATCTCAGTAAAATTATGCATGATGATGGGATATCATTTCTGGCAAAACCCTTTTCCATTGAGAAACTGAAACAGGTACTCGAAAGGTTAGTATAGCCATTTTTTTTTGCATTTGATTATCTCTTAGAGATAAGTGACTGAACTTGCTCCAATCTAACCATGAAATCCATCGAAAGGAATCGGTATGAAGCCGCCCCTAGAACCTTTCCGTATCAAAATGGTAGAATCCATTAAATTAATTGATAGGCCAGAAAGAGAAAAACTGCTTAAGGAGGCGGGATTTAACTTATTCAAAATTCCCGCTGAAAAAGTTTATATCGATTTGCTTACCGATTCCGGAACCTCTGCCATGAGTGATTACCAGTGGGCTGGTCTGATGCAGGGGGATGAATCATATGCAGGATGCCGAAATTTTTTCCATTTGAAAGAAATTGTAGAAAATTTGACCGGCTTTCCCTTCCTCATTCCAACTCACCAGGGACGGGCTGCTGAAAACATTCTCTTTTCAACGCTTCTTGAGGAAGGTTCTGTTGTCCCCAGTAATATACATTTCGATACAACCCGTGCAAATATTGAATATCTGAAAGCACAGGCACTCGATGCAGTGATTGATGAAGGGTTGGATACGGAGATTGAACACCCTTTTAAAGGGAATATTAATTTACGAAAGTTAGAAGATGTGATAAAAAAATATGGTACTGCTAAAATTCCGTTAGTCTGTTTAACAATTACCAATAATAGTGGTGGTGGACAACCGGTTTCAATGGCAAATATCAAGTCAGTTCAGCAAATATGTAAAAAATACGGTATCAGGTTTTTCCTTGATGCTGCACGATTTGCAGAAAATGCTTATTTCATCAAATTACGTGAAGAAGGATATGGTAAAAAAACTGTCCGTCAAATTGTCAGGGAAATGTTTTCCTATGCGGATGGGTGTTGGGTAAGTGCCAAAAAGGATGCTCTGGTAAATATTGGGGGATTTATAGCGCTTAAGGATGAAGCCTTATTCCAGGAACTTCAAAATTTGTTGATCTTGAGAGAAGGGTTTCCAACTTATGGTGGATTGGCAGGTAGAGATCTGGAGGGAATGGCACGAGGATTACAGGAAGTTCTGGAGGAGGAATATCTGGCCTATCGACTAAAGCATACCGCTTATCTGGGACATCTCCTTTCAGAGGCAAAAATCCCGGTGGTCAAACCTATCGGAGGTCATGCTGTCTATGTGGATGCGAAAAAATTATTGCCCCAGGTTCCGCAACCTCAATTTCCCGCCCAGGCATTAACGGTGGCACTCTATCGTGAGGGGAGTATCCGAGCTGTCGAGATCGGGAGTTTGATGTTCGCTTCACGCGATCCTCAAAGTGGCGAATGGAATTACCCCGCTTTGGAATTGGTAAGGCTGGCTATTCCCCGTAGAGTTTATACCAGTTCGCACCTGGAATATGTCGCAGATATTTTTCATTCTATATATAAAAAGAAGGATCGTTTAAAAGGATTAAGAATAACCTACGAACCTCCATTTCTGAGGCATTTTACGGCAACACTCGATGAGATAAAGTAATAATTTAAATCTGGATTATTTAAGTTTCGGAAACATCGGTAATTACGGAACATGAAAAACCCAAATTCTACTATTCTGGAGAATTATAAAGATACGAATTGGTTTAATCATCAGACGATAGAAGAAATTAATTCGATTCTCAATTCAACTTTAACGTCCGGCATTCACAAAATTTCGATCACGGGAAGAGAAGGTCTTGGTAAACATGATCTGATTCACTACTTATCACAGCAATTTTCATCTAAACATTTGTTGATTCAACATCTCAATTTTGCCCTGGAAAAATTTTCATTCCACAAATTTTTATCAGATGCGTTTCAGTTTTATTTAAAAAAACATCCCGAATTTAAATCTTACCTGAAAAGATACCCTGTTTCCAGTAGACAATATATCACTGACAGATTGGCTGAGTTTCTGCAAAGAGTAGAGATGGATCTCGATTGGTATTTGGAAATTTTCCTGCAATTTTTAAAACATGTATCTCACAAAAAAGTTATTCTGATTATTCTGGAAAACTTAAATCAATTAGATGGCTATCAATTTGAACGGCTCGAAACTTTTGTCAAGCGACTAAAAGAATTTCCAGTATATGTAATAGCAACTATTGATCCGGAAGGAACCTTTAAACATAAACTACCGAATTTCCATCAACTTGTGCTATCGAAACTTTCCATACAATCCGTAGAGAAATCAATTCAGGCTTATTTCAATACCTCATCCATTAATGCCCGACTTATTACCAATCATTGTTTTCTCAAAACAAATGGAAACGCGCTAAAGATCAGATATCTGTTATTTGCTTATTACCGATCCATATTGCATAAGGATATTATTGAGATACAAAAATTGCAGAGACTGAAAATACCGGTATCCTGGGAAGAGATATTTCCCATGGTATTCTCTCAAATTGCCCCCGAGAATTCTTACTTCTTAATTTTTCTATCTTACCTGAATGAACCAATTCTATCTGAAGATTTACAACTTATGTTTACTACGTTAAAATTAAAAAAGAAAATCTTACCGGAATGGTTAAAGAGCGGTATACTAAGAGAAGTAAATTATCGGGGTCAAATATATTATGATATAAGGCAGCTGAATTTCAAGAAATGGCTCCGGAATCAGGCCTCTTTAGAAGACTTAAAAGAAATTCTTCTGAAATTTGGCCTATTATTGGAAAAGAGAAAATTTCGCACCATCTATCTTCTCTCTGAGTTAATCTATGGTATTGGCGAAATAGAGATGGCTTCTCGCCTGGCCATAATAGAAGGGGAGACATACCTGAAAAATGGCGATTTTGATATCGCGGCCGATCGTTTTTATTTTGCCTTACGTATTTCCGAGAGCCATGATTTTCTGCCTCCTTTACCAACCGACATTCTTGAAAAACTTGGAGATATTTATCTCTCCCGTGAGAGCTACGAAAATGCCTTTGAGATATTCAAGCGCTTACGTCTCGCTTATGGCAGCAGAAATGAGATTTCAAATAATGATCTTCGCAAGAAATGGATGCAGGTGAATTTAAAAATGATCCGTGCATTAGTAGAGATGGATTCTTTTCAGGAAGCCCGGTATTTAATCAGGGAAATCCGGGTAAAAAAATTCTCTGACATGGAAACTTTGGGAAAATCTCTGGAATTGCTAGGTGATATTGAATCGAATTTGGCCAGGGTAGACCAGGCTCAGCAAAATTATTGGGAGGCCTTTAAATGTTTTCAAAAAGCTAAAAATGTTGCCGGACTTTATTCTCTGTATCTTAAATTGAGAACCTCTCTGAAAAACCAACCCGCACAATTCGAACAATTAATTCAGCAAATCCTGGATATTATTCCTGGCCAGGTAGAATT
>CBDUVK010000121.1:0-8161 GCA_965370645.1 uncultured bacterium | reverse complement strand
GATGAATGAACAATTATTTGATTTCTTGCAAATTTATGAACTAAGCAGATTAATAATGAAATTTAATCATAAAAGTAAAATTCCTGCCCGGTTCATAAATTATTTCGTTTATCGGCTGATTAATATACCGCCTGTTCAGGTGTTCGTAATAGTTTTTATCAAAGAGATTCCGGATACCCAGGTTCAAGCCCAGATATCTTGAAATATTAACATTGGCAAGCAGGTTTATCACCGAGAATCCCGGTGTTTTGGTTTCTCCAAATGATTCAGCAATTCGATTTTGCTCGGCAACAAATCGGCCATCAATTTCAGCCCAGAAGCGGTTAGATGGATGTATATACCGCAGGGCAAGTTTGGCCTCCAATGGTGGGATTTCAGACAGAGGCTCATTCCAATCCCGGTTGTCACCATACGTATATGCCAGCGCACTTCTGTAAGCTAAATAACGGTGTATCTTCCCAGTCAAAGAGATCTCGAATCCCATTTGAACTGCCTTCGCAACGTTTTGAAACCTTTTAGCAAATCTGGGTTCATTATTGGGCATAAACAGACGGGGAAGTGAGCTGTCAACTGCTGCAGTGATATAATTATCGATATATGAATAAAACAGACCGAGTTTGAGATTTGATGTAGTGGTTTGTCTGTCCAGGGAAATTTCAACCTGGTTATTGGTTTCAGGATTAAGATGAGGATTTCCAAAATATTCATAGCCATCCATTCCAATCGATAGATGATTAATATAGCGTTCTACCAGGCTGGGTGAACGGGTACCTCTTCCTGAAGAGAGGATAAGTGAAGTAGTTGTGTTAATTGCATAGTTGAGCGAAGCAGTCAGGCTGATATTGGTTTCATTAAAATCGTTTAATTCCCCGTATTCATCGATGAATTGTGGGGAAGGATTATTGATATTCGAAGATACAAAATCCACCCTGGCACCTGCCAGAAAACCCAAGCGAGAATTGATGGTCTGTTGCCACTCGGTGAAGAGACCGCTATCAGTTAATTTCGAGTCTTGCCAGATATAATCTTCAAAATACCTGGGTGGGTCAAACATCATACCGGTGGATGGATTCATATAAACTTCACGGATGCGGGTACCGTCTTTCTCCAGTTGAAAATGGTCTGCTCCGACGTACCACAATGCCCCATTTAATGGATTAATTCCCGTTTCCACTTTTGCACCCGCGCTACTCGAGTTGACAGTAGCAACAGCATGAACCATGCTAAAATTTGGGCGGTCCATGTTATCCATCACATGGTCAATATTGGTCCAATACATTTTTATTGAGAGGGAAAGAATTTTATCGTTGAGATTCCGGGTAGAATAGTCCAGTGCCCAGATATCGGTATCATCCTTGCGGGTATCCATAGGAAGTCCGGCATGCATCACATCGCGTGAGAAAGATTGCCGCCAGGTCAGTTGAAAGCGATGATTCTGCCAGGGGGTCATTCCCAATTTTAGAGAATAATCATTTATCGAAAAGCTTGAAGGAATTTCGAGACCCGCTCCGCTTTGATAATTTCCATACTGCTTAGTGCCTCCTGATAGGTAGAAATCATAATAATGTTGGCTGGCTGATAATGCAAGCCGGGCACGTTTTCCATTACCATTGGTTTCATATCCGCTCTCTATTTCGGTCCGGATTCGAAATGCATCGGTCGGCTGGGGACGCTTCATTACCAAATTGACAATTCCACCCATAGATTGACCGTGACGTACTGAAAAGGGACCTTTTATGATTTCCACCTTTTCCAAATCCTCTGCCTGCATATGGGTAGTAACCGGGTCCATCCGATTAGGACAGGCGTGCGAGAGGTAAATTCCACCATCATATCTTACATTTAACTGTTCATATTTAAAGGAGCGCATTACCGGATCCATTGCATATCCACCCTTACGGATTACCCCGAATCCGCTGATGTCTTTAAATAACTCTCCCACATCCTTGGGGGCTCTTTCCCTGATTTCCTGTTCGTAAATATCCGATTGGGGAACAAAATGTTCCGGAAGTGCCGTTACCAGAATTTCTTCCACCGGGAGGGGTTGGGGAGTTAAATGTAATTCTAGATCGGAAATTTTATTGGGCTCAAGATCTATTTTCAGATAGACGTTTTTATAACCGATGCGAGATACCTGAAGTATATAACTGCCGGCAGCTAAATTTTTAAACTCGAAATTTCCCTGTTCATCAGCTGAAGTATATCTTTCGGTATCCTGTACCTTTACAACTGTACCCGCTAGCGGCTCATTGGTCTCCTTGTCGAAGATTCGGCCATGTAGTGATAGGTTGTCCTGTGACCATCCGATAAGTGCAAGTCCGGAAATTAATATCAGCACCCAGATCACATATAATTTCATCATATATACCCTCCATTCGCACCGTTGGGATTTGATTAATCAAGTGGGAGTACACTCTTTTGTGGAAATAATACACTCCCAAGGGTTAAATTATTGATCAGTGACGTCAGATTGTCACTGCATAGCGCAATAATTATTCTTTTTTACATGTATGATTTAGGAGGGTGTTCGATTGGCCTGTAAAAATCTTGAAATTTTAAGATATCTCTTAAAGGAATGTTAAGAATTTCCTTCAAAAGTTGAGCGGAAAGCAATGAACGGTCAATATTTCTTTTATCCCAGGGATAGAGAACCGTAAAGAGTAAATCAACTTCGGATGTACAGAAACGGAATCCCACGATCCCCGTTGATTTTTCACACATACATTTTACCATATCCCCCTGGCAACCACAGGGACAGGCATGTTGATGACCCAGGTGTTTCTTATGGGATTGATCTAGTTGCGTACCTAATAACGGGAATGCTAAGAGCACATAGATCATTGATAATGAGAGTATAAGATGTATCCAGCAATTTTGTTGTACTGATTTTGGCATATCAAAGAATCTACAGATTCTGACGGGAAAAAATTTTAATTGATGCTATTATGGGTATAACTGACCAGGCCACCATTCCCAGCAAACCAGATAGTACGGCTATCCATTCAGAACCGGTCAATTTTATCAGGGATGCACCTGCCGGTCCGAAAAATTCAGCACCACCAACAGCTAATAAAGAAAGAACACGATATATATCAATTGGATTTAACAGTAATTCAAATATTAAAGCATGCTTCAAAAAGACGGGTGTGAAGTAGAGCGTGGTCCCCAGGATAATTAACCCATAGATAACCTCAAAAAATATCCACACACCGATAGTAATGCCCAGTGCAATTTGTTGCCTTTTAGCTATCTGGGAGATCAATACAGCACATCCTGTAAAAATGATAGTTAGCAAGATGGAAAACAATATCACCAGAGCATAGCTTAAAGCCCCCTCAACTCCGATAGTTAAAGAAATTACAATGCCCGGAATGGCAAAACCAATAAGGGTTGCACTGAGCATGGTCAGCAACAAACCGAAATATTTGCCTAGAATTACCTGATATCGGGATATGGGTTGGGAAACCATCAATTCCAGATATTCTTTATTGGAAATAAAACTAAAGGTCCCCAGGACCAGGGCAAACAGGGGTAATATAAATCCCACTAAATTGATCAGGCTGGTTGAGGTTCGTGCAAAATCCTGAAAACCGGAATAGCCGGATGTTACCATTCCAAAATAAGATATGAAGAAAGCGATAAATGCAAAAATACCCGCAAAGGAGGCAACCCATTTATTGCGGCGGTTTAAAGTAAACTCCTGTAATGCGATTAGGATAACCGGATTTTTCACATCATCTCCTCATCTGCTGTATGTGCACCCATCACTTTCACCATGCCTACAGGTTTTTCATTTGCGACGTTGATGAAGGGAAAACCAGCCCCCGGTTTATTAGCAAACATTCTTACTGTAATCTGCCCGTCACTGCTTACCAGTTTAATTTTCCCGATTTCATCGTATCCCTTGAGGTAAAATTCATACCCGCCTTTTAAATCTTTTGCGAAAAAGACCCACTCAATCAGCTCATTTTTTTCCAAAATCACCACATCCGGCTCCATACCAGCCGGGGAAACGACGATTTTAACAATTTTGTCGGGAGTCCCTTTTAATGTTTGGTACCCTTGCCAATTGGTAACTTTTTCATCGGGAAATTTAACATATTCCCGGGCGGATTCTTTGGATGCAAAACAGAGCACACCGGCATTCATCACTGTCGGTATATGATCTGTGATCAGGAAAAAGGTTGAATCGACAGTTACAAATTTCTTTGTAGAGTAATCTACAAAGTATATTCCGGAAGGGAGCTGACCACCGTTTTTCCTGAGGTCCTCAAACTCTTTTAAAAGGCATCCCGGGGAATCAAAGGGAAGAAATTCCCCCTGAGCAAAGTATCCACAGGCTTCATTGATTCTGCTGATAACCATATTACAGTGAACACAGGCATCCAAATCAACCGTAATTTCCGGAGCTTTCTCTCCCCCGGTACAGAACAAAATTATAGTGGCAGCAAATATCAGAAACAGATATCCAAAATGTGGAAATGTTTTTTTTCGAAGATCTCTCTGTTTCATTCACGATCCCATCATTTTTGATTAAGATATTAGTGATGTAGTAAAGCTTCCCAATTGGGCGGATCGGTATGAAATTCTTCTATCACCGCCCCGGCAGCTTCAATTTTTCTAATAACCGTTGCTCGTCGATTGGGATCGGCCTTAAAGGTACAGCTGCGGCTGTTACAGAAAACACTTTTTGCCCCGGCCGATTCAATAATCTTTTGAATTCCCTGCAGCGGTTTAGATAGCAATATTCTAACCGTGGTTTCTTTGGCAATCTCCCCTCTAAATTGGGACACCGACTCGATCCTGATTATCTTCCCGTCTATTAAAATGCCAACCCGGTCAGCTAAATGGACCGCATCTTGAATGATATGTGAGGAGAATAAAATTGTTTTCCCTTTTTTCTTCAGTCCCAGAATGAGCTCTCTAAATCGCTTAATACCCAGAGGATCCAGATTCAGGGTCGGTTCATCTAAAACATATATTTCCGACTCACTCAGAAACGCGACGGCAAGACCGACACGTTGCAACATTCCACCTGAATATTCCCCGGTATATCGATCTGCACTGTCTTTCAACTCCACAAAATCCAGGATTTCATCTACTCGCTTTAACTCAACCTGTTTTAATTTGGCATAAAGAGTAATCACTTCCCGGGCGGTAAGGTAATCTGGCATGGTTACACGCTGCGGCATGTAAGAGATATATTTTCGAGCTTCGGTCGGATTTCTTTTTAAATCAATTTCCTTAATAAATAGTTGTCCTTTAGTAGGAAAAAGTAATCCGGCCAGCGCTCTAATAATGGTTGATTTACCGCTACCATTCGGCCCGATGAGGGCAAAAGTTTCACCTTTTGAGATTTCCAAATCAAGCGGTTTCACGGCCTGGATGGAACCGTACCATTTTTCAAACTGCTGTAATTGAATGATTATATTTTTTTTAAAATCCATGGTTAACTTTTCTTTCGTCTGCTCAAATATAGCAAATACGAAACGGGAAGGATGCCACCAAAAAAATATATCAGAGCCGATGAAGCACTGGAGGCAGTTTTAATTTGCTCTGTTTTTGACCAGGGGACATTGGTGTTCCTGGTCGCTCGAAATTGAGGCCGAGGATCTATTTCTGAACCAAGCTCGATAATTGGCAGTGAACGCTCAGCAATTTCAAGAATTTCGGCCGCCGGGCTAAATAAGTAAAAACGAACTTCCGGAATGCGAGATTCAATTATTTGAAAAACATTTTGAATTTTGTGTGGCACATCGCCTAAACCGTCCCCGTCGAGATCATATCCTTTATAGTCTGACCAGTAGTTACCGCCGGAGTCTGAGGCCCAGGTTGTTCCGGTCATTTTAGTGTCAACCAAGAGATTACTTAAATTATTTATAAAATTGTTATTTAGAATGATATTATCTTCCCCATTTCCCATCAGCTGAATAGCTAAATCATTGTCGATAACATCATTTCTTCCGAATCTATTGAAATTACAGTTGCTAAAAAACAGACCCCGGCTGTTGTCGATGATTAAATTGTCCCATGCTTCAGTATAATCCACTGACTGGTACAAAATGCCGTAAGCCCGGAAACCCCGGCAACGGGCAAATACATTCTTGCTAAAAAGGATCTTTTTGGAATACATCAAGGCCGCGCCAGCCACATTGTTTTCAAAAAGATTTTCAGAGAAGGTGTTTCCATCGGAATACATATAATGCAGTCCGTAACGAACCTGGTGAATATGATTCCGGACGACTTCAGTAGAATTGGCGAAAGAAAAATAGATACCATCGCGGACGTTCAGAATCTCATTTCCAATGATTTGATTGTGAGCGGAGTTCCAGAGGTGAATACCGTTTCCGCGGTCTTCGGGAATAAGATCCAGCCTCCCTTCGATAAAGTTATCACTTATGGAGATGTAACTTCCCCCCTTTACATATATCCCATGTAAGGGTTGAGTGATAATATTATTGTGGATATTAACCGAGTCGGCTTCCACTCTGATACAGGCCATGTCTTCTATGAGGCGGGTGCCGCATTCACTGATTTTGAACCCTTCGATGAGGGTATTATTGGCCCTGACTAAAATGACATGATCCCGGTATCCACCTTTGATATGGGGATAATCTTTACCGATAAGAACCAGGGGGGTATCTATGATAATGTTCTCAAAATATTCACCGGAATGAATATATAGGGTATCACCTGGTTCAGCCATCTCCAGGATTGGTGTTATCCTGTCTCCATCCAGGACATGATGGACGTTTCCATGAGAAAATTGGGGCAACAAAATGCCCCAATATACGAACATCATCCATATCAAATTGAATGAAATAGCAGCTTTGATCTTAATAATTACATCCACAACAATATTTTAATACTTTTAATTAGAACAGCTATAGTTTCTGTAATTGCATATCAAACATCTGTTTTGTTCTTACACCTGCTACACCCGTTTTAACAAGCAGCTGCCAGGTTTCTTCCATGTTCAGAAACAGCTTCTTGTCAAATTTGCCGGCAGCTATTTGCTTCTTACAGGTTTCATAAAGAGTAAGCGCTTTGGTCAATTGCTCCTGGGTATCCACCCATTCTTCATGGACGATTTCGTCTTTGATCTTATCGCCAAATTGCTCAAATCCGGCGGCAAGATAAGCCGCAATCGGATTGATAATATTAAGTACCTGAATCACCTCGATTTCTTTGTTATGAACCTTTGCCTCCCAGTCGGTGTCTGATTTTACTTTTTTCGCTTCAGGCAGCGCGGCCGGCTCGGGTTCATCATATTTGACCGTATACTGGGCCATGGTTTCTACGCTACCCATAAAGAAGATCAACATTGCAACGAATAACGGGATTAGAATTTTCATGAAACTCTCCCTGTTTTTTTGTTAGGATAATTTATTATAATATTTAAGCCTATAACAATTCCTGGTAAATTGCGATTTTCAATGCAGTATTGCCGAAGCGTGGTGCTCTATTTTATCCTCAGGCCAGGTCCTTTTTCGCTTCACTATATGTAAAATAGATTGATACAATAATCAATACGGCAAATAGAATGAAAAAATATGTTCCTATTGATGGATATGATTCCACAGTAAACTGTCCCACCATTTTTTTTCCAAACATGGGGGGAGTAAAGGGATCAACTTTGACCGCAGCTTTTGGATCGAGACCATGTCCGAAGCTAGATAGCATATACCAGAATCGCCACAGTGAAAATGCTGCAAAGTAGATCATGAAAACAAATATATCCACCAGAGATATCAGCGATCCAATCACTGCTGCCCGCAGAGAGAGTACCAGCATTAGACCGACGATGAGCGGAATCCACTTGAATTCGGTAAAATCTTCTTCACGTAACTCAGCCATCCCAATATAGTGGTTTAGTATATTAATTTCGGTGAGATCATTTCCATCATCGCCTCCCACCATTTTGCTGGGGTAAATGTATAACTCCAGCCCTTCCGGGTACTGCTGAGCTCCAAAAGAAAGATGCCAGATAGGGATAAAGAAAGTCGGAATTAAGATAAGTGCCGCCATTAAAACCACAATTCTGCTTCTGAAAGTGAGTGGCAGATTCAGAGATTTGGTAAAGGATTTTAATTTTTCCTGGGTCTTTTGTTTCATATTATTTCTTTCATGGTTCAATAGTGAATCCAATAGCCGGCTTCTA
>CBDUVK010000120.1:0-8170 GCA_965370645.1 uncultured bacterium | reverse complement strand
CAGAAACTGACAAGGAAATTCAAATTTCATTTTCCAGGCGAAACACCATTTTCGGTATCCGTTGTGCATAATTGAATAAAATAAAATGATTATTTATCTTGCTTCGATAAATCAGTTGGTAAGCTATTGGAAAATAAAGATATACACGTATCATAAATTAAAATCTTATAATGATAGATTCCCGCTTGAAACATGCGGGAATGACGCCGTTTTGTGTCATTCCGGTAGGGATTGCCGGAATCCAGTTATTCTGGAAGAATCTAGATTTTGTATTGAAAACGAGATCCTTCTCCCGCTTATGCGGGATCAGGATGACTTTGAAAGATAATTCCATATTTTTTATAGGTTTATATTAAATATCCACTTTTTATTTTACACAACAGCTTACCGGCATAATTCATCACACTAGGTCGTAAACAACACAAATCTGGTGTTCTTTTTAATCGATCCACGAATTTCACGAATTATCTATTTTTATTTGAATAAAATACATTAAAAAATTTAGTGTAAATTCGTGAAAATCAGTGTAATTCGTGGACAAAATCTTCTGCCAAGACAATATATTTTTACGATTCAAGCAACAAAAAAGAATGGCTGCCTAATCCCTTAAGCAGCCATTCTTTATTATTATGACTTCGGATAAATACTATAGTCCGAACTTAATAGTAAATATATTATTAGCATCGAAATAATCAGTTAGCTGACGATAGGCATAGTCGAAATAGAAATCAAAATTTCCAATTGGATATTTGATGCCGGCACCAAATGAAGCACCGAAGACATTGTCATCGGAATTTTGCAGATTATATCCATATCCACCCCGCAAGAAGAAAAGATCTCTGAAACCATATTCCAGACCACCGGATAATAAATCTGAGCCAGCATTGGCATTATTGAAAGTTCCATTCAAAACCACGGCATTCTCTTCATTAAAATCGACTAGATAAGATACTCCCACTGAAAAAGTAGATGGAATATCCGAAGCTAACGGAACACCTCTAAAAAATCCATCATCGGTAATTAAACTGGAACTTTGCATCGGATATTGTCGCTCCAGGTTTCTACCATTATATTTCAGTTTACCACCAACATTTTTCATCACTACCCCAAAGAAGAGCTTTTGACCAAATGTGTATTGGACACCCATGTCAAGCGCCAGAGTGGAAGCACTGGTTTCCATGATGGATTCATAAACAACTTTTCCGGTAACACCGGCGGTAATTCGATCTGTCAGTCGGCGGGCATAGGTGAGACCACTCACAACAAAAGTTGGGGTGTAGGTATTACCTGTACCATTGGGCAATAGTTCAGTAGTCTCATCGATTCTCCCAAAACTAAGAGATTTAATGTCCAAACCGAAAGCACCAATATTGCCCCCGTTAAAAGTCAGGGATAAATAGTTAACATCTATATCAGCGATATACTGCATATTGTTGAACAACACTTCCGATTTGGGACTGGCTGAAATTCCGGCAGGGTTCCAGAATGTAGCCTCAGCTCCACTGATCATTCCTAATGGGGCACCACCCATCGCTAACGATCGAGCACCCACCGGAATGAGGAGCTGGGTACCGGAGGTGGTTCCCAATCGTGAAACATCTCCGGCTTGTAGTAATAAGAAAGATGACAACAACAAAATCAGCGAATTTAATAATATTTTTTTCATCATTTATCTCTCTTTCATCATCCGAGTATTATTTATTTTAAACAAATATTATATTTCCTTACTTAATTATTAGTATCTATCGAGTCTTTCTTCTCGCTGAATTACCGCGAACTTCATGACCTTGGATCCAATATTAGGCGCTTCAATATGCGCAATGTACATTCCGGAAGCGATTTTAAGGCTGGCCTCGTTTCTCAAATTCCAGGTAATGTTGTTGGTATCATCATTTTTGGTCAATATTTTTACGAGATTTCCAGCCAGATCAAAAATCCGAATCGTTACATTTCGAGGAAGCCGGGTAAACTTCAGAACTGGGGTATCATAGCTCGTTTCATAAAGACTGAAGGCCCAATAGGGATTAGGTACAATTTGAACAGCATCTAATTGCGCTTCAAGTTCCTGGGGTGTTTTAACCCGGGTCACATCCTGAGAAGAAAAACTAAATATATCCAAATCTGAATTCGGAAGGTAAGGCATAATCTCAAATTCCAAAGGTGTTTTAGGAATAGTATCCGATACAACAGCCAGATTCATGATGACGAAGGCATCTTCCTTAAAGGTGTCATCCGGTGGTCCAGATGAAGGATAAGCATTCTGCGGATCGTAATCACTTTTCATAATCATAATCTCATTATTCACAAAATTCAAGTCACCACTTGGAAGGCCTCTATAACATACATTCACCTGACGTTCATTATTTGGATCTGAGATGTCAAATGCTCTTAGTGGAATAGGTGATGGACCTCTAGCGAGGAGCCAATTTCCAATAAATAAGTAACCCGACTCCTGAAGTGTTGTGTCAATTTCAACTCTGACCTGGAAATATTCCTGCTTTAGAATGTTACTTAAATCTGGTTTTTCTACGATAGCCAGACTGATACCGCCATCAAATAGTGCACTCGATCCATAACCAGAACCGAGATTACCTTTCAGCCAAACCACCGGCGTATCCGTTTCCGTGGTATCGGTCGCCACCTGAACGGCAGATAATGCATTTCTCGCATCCTGAACTCTGACAGAAATACCGTCCACAATCGGGAATGTCCAGGAATTCCCACCTAATGTGTCCTGGAATGCCAGACTATCTTCGATTACTAAATCATTTTGGGTATTATTCAGGACTTGCCAGTACTCACCATTATCGAAAAACCTGACCGAGAAAACATCGCCAGAAAATTGTTCGGGATAAACGGCATCCAAAAGTACTTGGCCATCAAATTTTCTTCGCAATCCGGTATATTGAGCGGTATCAATTTCAACCGATACAGTAGGGTTATTTTCATCACTACCGGGAATAGTGCGGATTAAAAGGGCGGACAAATTGTTCTCCAACAAACCAGTGGACGGTCCAACCCATTCACCGACTCCAATCGAATCCAGTTTCTGGTAATTAATACTAAAAGCAGAGACAGCAAAGAAATATTCTACATTATTGATCAGCAGACCCGGGGGTTCGGTAGCAAATTCATCCTTCTTCACCGTATACCGGATAATCGGTGATTGCCCCTCCCCAACAATGAAGTTATTTTTCCCATCATAGATGCGAACTTGTTGATTTCCCGATCTTCTATAAATATTTTTATATTGATTGGTCAAATCAAAAGAGGTCAATAATGTTTTATTCCGTAGACCACCTTCAAATTCATTGGTAGAGGGAGAAGCAAATTGGTAAATTTTAACTCCCTCAAATACCTGACGATTATCCAAACTATCTACCTTGTCGTAATAGAAAGTGTCATTTTTATCTAAATCGATGATAAATTCAATTTCTTGATCATATGTCCGTACAGTGATTTCCGGGGGAGGCGGAGGACCAGCCACAATAAAGTTAGAATTGTACGCCGCCTGAGCAACTTGATCAACCTCTTTCAAAACAGTGACACTATTGGTTGCGTTAGTACCCCGACCAACCACATAAGCCACCACGATGTCCTGTACACCGGGTTCGTCCAGATCGGGCCTCTGATTACCATTGGAATCTTGCCATCTTGGTAATTGGAAGGGGCCGGTATTAACCAGGAACCTTTTATCTTTTGATTCGACATCACGCCAGCCAGTTTCTGCTTCTGGATCACCGGTATAGAAAAATAGGGGATTGTCATTAGCGGTACCACCCACACCAAAAACAGTTGGATCTATAGGTTCACCCAATCCATTTTTACCGCCTTCCTGGTAATCACGGGCTCTTTCAGGATTCTCACGCGGAGAGGCGAATGGATCGGGATCATTAGCATTGTTATAAAAAACAAAGGAAGTCATAGGCAGATTACGGTGATCATAAACAGTATCAATTCCGAACCAGGGTCCCATGAATAAAAAGGCTGTATCTCCAGGGGATTCTACAATTGGACCCTGAAAAAAGTCTACCCCAAAAGCCGGAGGATTACTTCCATAATTGGCATCCTCGCCATCATTATAGATATAACCCAAACTCAAAGTGGTATCGGAACCGATCAAGTCATCTTCAGCCGCCCCGATATCCGGATCGGCCCAAATACTGAATATTAAGTCATCGATGTCATCATCCCCTTTATTCACAAAACGATAGCGGAAGAAGACTACATTACCAAGCTCATCCTCAAATGCAAAGGCAAATACGGTTTGTAATATTTCCAAACCCATGGCATCGGTCAGCAATCCCTGACTTCGAATATCTTCCCCGGTACCATCATTATACACACAAAAACTGGTACGGTCCCCTAAAATATCGGGTCGGTCAATGTCGGGATTGTAAAAACCATCGCCATCGACATCCTGGAAGCTGGCACCCAAACTCACTGCACCCTGCCAATCCACATAGGAATCACCACCTGGTGCATCATTGGGAGTTACCACATAAAATTTTGATATAGCGTCTAAAGGATCGGTACCCCAATTACCCGGCTGAAATTCCTGAATCAGTGAAGCTTTGGCCATCCAGGAACATCTCAACTCTCCATTCACAAAACCACTGGCGGCAATACCCCCCTGAAATAAAAAGCTTAAATTCGTGCCATTGGGGAAAAATGCCTGGGCATCATCAGCAGTCGAACCATCATTCTGATAGGGCAGATAGATGTTATTAATTTGCATGGTATCCAAAAGCCCTTCTACCATAACTTTGTTAAAGGACAATCGGTTATCATGTTTTTCTCCCGCAAAAGCAAAGGAGAAAAATATTAATGGAATAAGCAATATTATTATTTTGTTATTGTGCATCGTTATGCCTCTTTATTTTTTGCTTTCTGGTCAATTAAAAATGCATTTTTATACCTAATCTTATTAATCGGGGTATCCCATAATTAGCAGGATCTCTCTCAACCGCCTCTAAATCAGAAAGAAATGCCTCGCCATTACCCTTACTTTCTTCCACCCGTAACCGCTGTTCTCCTTCAGGAGTCTTAATCCAGGCACTATAATCAGGTTGGCCGGTAGATCTCCATACATCAATGACATTTTGGCTGTTAAACAGGTTTTGAATCCACAGGTAAGGAGTAAGTGCAAATTTACCAACATGAAATCGTTTATCCAATCGTACATCGAACCGCAGTACTCCTTGAATATAAGCGCTATTTACATATTGGCTGGTTTCACTTCCAAAAATGCTCTGATCAACCCCGGGCAATGGATTTTGTGAGACCACCGGGGTGTAAGGTCGCCCACTATTAAAGGAAATTAGAAAATTAGCACCCGCCTCAGAGAACCATTTCGCGCCCAGGAAACGGGGTCCTTCATTTTTACCACCTCTAATATCCATTGAAACGGTTCCGGTATGCCGTTGGTCAAAATCCAATGGTGCAATAGCTAATGGGATTTCATTATTAGGATTTCGGAAGGTAGCGTTTCGGCTACTGGACGGATCAGATCCGGTTCCTTCACTCAGTGCCAGCGTGTAGTCCACCCGGGTGGAAACCGGTCCCAGCCGGCGTAAATTGAAACTAAAGGCAAGTCCCTTAACGGTGCCAAAATCCTGGTTAATTTTGCTAATATAATTCCGGGTGGTCCCGCCAAAGAAAGTTCTGAGGGTTCTGACATTCACTAAGCCCGCTACATTTTTATAATAGGCGGTGATGTCCAAACTGGCCAGGGTACCAATCTGCTGTTTAAATCCGAACTCATACTGGGTCGTTTTCTCCATTCGGATATGGCCACTGTTCTGTCCCTGTCCATCTCGCTGTTCCATAATCTGCAGGTTATTCCAGGAGTCATATATGTCAAAAAATCTAGGTACCTGCCGAAATATTCCATATTGGGCATGAAAGACAGTTCTTTCAGTAACCGGATAGGCAAATCCTATACGGGGGCTGAAATAATTCTCAGTCGGCATATCTTCAAGATCTTCTTCATCCAAACGAGTAGGTCTGGGGCCAAATCTGTAAATATCATTCGGATCTCTGAAACGGAAATGATCGGGATTAAAATAATCCCACCGTACTCCCAGGTTTAAAATAAAATCCTGGAATTCGACCTTATCCTGTAAATAAAAACCTGCTAGGGTGGGACGTTTCGGTGCCGCTTCCTCGAAACGATCGGAACCAACAGTACGAAATCGACTATCACTGATCTCTGTACCAAATAAATCATACCCATAAAATACGTAAATGGAACTATTATAACCTTCTTCTCTCGTGTCTCCTCTGGCAATTGCTACTGGGCTTATACGATAGTATCGCAACTGATGTTGTTCATACATTGCCCCCAGTTCGATGAGATGGTTTCTAAATTGTTTGGTGAAATTAAAATCTGCCCCACCTGTCATAATCTGATATTTGGTATATCTATTACTGACTCTTCCGTGTTCAAAAAATACACCGACATCGTCTCCACCAACCCGTGTACCATCACCTAAAGGAAGGGTTACCCCAATTGCAGCATTTGCCGTTGAGTCACCATACGCTTCTATATTTTTATACCATACACCATCACCCTCATGCCAAACTGAATATTTTCCGCGAAGAGTCAGATCCCAGAAGGTGGTTTGATTGATGATATGAGAAAAGCGCAGTGAACCTCCGGTAATATCCTCTTCCCGTTGAGTATTATGCTCAGAATTATTTTTCATGTAGGAGAATATAAATCCCCGGCCATCGCGGTAGGAACCATTTCCACTCAGTGATACTTTGAAATTATTAAACGTTGCATCTACTTTTCCGGTAAATCGATATAAGTCACTCCCCATATCTGGACGAGTTTTTTGATCAATATTGGCAGTAGGAACGACCGCGCCACTCCAACGGGGACGTTGGTCCTCCGTTACGAGATATTCACCAGATAAAAAGAAAGACAATTTCTTGCTGACCAGGGGGCCGCCAAAAGAACCGGAAATCGAATTGTAGTTAAATTCATCCGTTATATTCGAGGTTACATAATCTACACTGCCAAAAAAATTTGTTGCACCACCTTTAGTCGTAATATTGATCACACCAGACTGTGCGCTACCATATTTAGCCGAGAAACCGCCAATTTGTGAAGAAATCTGCTCAATGGCCGCGTCAGGAATAGTACCGGCTGCATTTCCCAATAAAACATCGTTAAGAGGAATACCATCCACAATAAACAACGTTTCATTTCCCCGACCACCCCGCACATTTACAATCGCGTTATCGGTATCACCACCGGATCCATCCGCCGCGATGACGCCGGCATTAGCAGATACAATCGAACTCACACCTTTTACAGGAATTCTTTCTATTTCATCAGAATCCAAGACTCTAATTGTGTTTGTGGCGGACACTTCGAAAAAAGGCTTTTCAGCGGTAACCACAATTTGTTCACCAAACTCAAGGGTAGTTTCTTCCATGTCCATATCCAGACGCTTGGTGATATCCGGTACCACGCGGACATTTTCCACCGAGACAGACCGGTAACCGATGTAGTTGAAATTTATATTGTAATTTCCTGCAGGTATATTCAGAATGACATAATACCCATCAATATCGGAAGAAGCACCCAGGGTAGTTCCTTCGATGACTATATTAACACCAATCAAAGGATCTCCAGTGCTTGCATCAGTAACTACACCGCTGAGTTTTCCGCTGGCAGCGAAAATGAGCGCCGGAAATATCATCAGCAGGACAACGAAAAATAAATGCTGATTTTTCATGATTATTGTTCCTCCAAAATATGACGCTTTAGCTAATTTAAAATTTATGTTAAATGTAGGTATTTTATTCAATCGTGATATCAAGTTTATATTTTAAAAACTCCCTCGGAATAAAATTCACAAACTCCGGCAAAGTGAACGAACTTTGCACAAATACTCTGTATCTGATTCGATTCTATTAAATAAATCAAATAAAAAATATAAAAGTCACACAGATAAAAACAACACAACCGCTTAATATCAATCCCTGATATTTATAAAAACCTGCTAAAGCCCTGCTAAATTTCAAATTTAAGGTTGGCCAAATGATTTCATTCGGCCAACCTAATTAATACATCGATACAATACTTATTTCATCAACATCATCTTCTTGGTCAGAGTCAATTCATCAGCAGTGAGTCTATAGAGATAGACACCGGAGG
>CBDUVK010000119.1:0-8206 GCA_965370645.1 uncultured bacterium | reverse complement strand
CAAAAGAGTGAAGAATAAACCGCGGAGTATGCGCAGCAGACTGTTTAGAGAGAATTCCACGAGTACCATATTTTTCAGGTTACTTTTGATGTTAGGGCGTGCCCATGTAATTTGTAATTTTGATATCTCTCAATGTAACGTCTAGATTGCCTTTTGTTACTTCAATGATTTCAGCGTTTTCCTGTTCTTTTACGAAGCCTGTAGAATCAATCCCTCTGTGATACCAGGTAATGATCTCTTTTTTTAAGTTGGATTCTTCTGTAGGATTCTCACAAAAAATACCAATATGGTAGTTACCCGCTGGTAAATCTCCAAAATATGCAGAAATGGTATCCGGTGGGTCATCAATCGGCATATCTAAAATTATCTCTTCAACGTCCTCTTCAACGCACTCCAGTAGTCCTTGCACTTCTTCAAAGAGGCAGATGAATACCGTGGTGGTATCACAAGGCCATTCATCCCGGCATTCAGTGTCCGAAGCCCCCTTGGTGTTTGTAAAAATGACATTCAGTCCGATACTGCCTTTACTACTGTCCTTACTACTGCTTATACAACTTAACAGCATCATCACTAAAAAGCACATAAACAAAACTGCCGATAGCTTCATTGTTCTTGAGTTCATTGACTTCTCCTCCGGTTAAGTTGGTTGGTCATTTAGAATTGCTTATTGGAATTCACCTAATAGGTGGTATATTTCTTGTGCCTTGAGGTAATTTGCATCCGCTTTTCGCCAGATTTTTGCTGCCTCACGCAGGTATGATAGCGCTTTCAGCGAGTCCCCTCTTTCCCAATAATACTTTCCGATTTCAGCGGACAATTCCGGAATCAGTTGGCTGGACCAGAATCCGGAGCGTCGGATCCCCCCCAGAGAGCCTATAATTATTTCGCCCTTATGAGTTATGATTTCCAGATATAACCCTAAACCGGTGCTATCTCCCATCATCAATTTAATTGCGCCAATTTCTTTGAGTGCTAACCAATAGAAAGGATCGCCGCTGTAATGTTTATTAATCTGCTGCAAATGGAGCAGTGCTTTATCTGGCTTTACATTATGGATCGAAGCAAAAGCATGAATATAGTTTGTTACATCCGCCCGCCGTTTTTGAAAAATCGGATCCGGTTCATCAAACTGTTGCAGCTTTTCCAATAATTTTGTGGCCTGATCCAGCTTTCCTTTTTTGGCAAACGCAATTCCCGAAAGACTGATTTCCCAATAAGGACTTTCGCTGAGTTCGATCGCTTTCTTTAAAAAATTTTGCCTCTGATTGACCTGAGGTCGAAATTGATAAATTTCTGACAACAGATAATGAAAATAAGCTTCCTCGGCCTGTTTTTTCTCCAGTTGACAAATATCAATTCCCAGCAACGCATGGTTTTCCGCCTTTTCTATCATACCACGGAAATAGTAGAGACAGGCAAGATATGAGTGGATGCGGATCCGCTGGGTATTATTTGCCCTGGCCATGAGGGCCTGAAAGATGGCTTCGGTTGAATCCAGCTCTCCCTTGATCCAATAAGACTGGGCAATATAAAAATCAATATCCATGTAATCCGGGCGGATCTTTTTACTTGCTTTAAAATATTTTAGTGCCTCCTCCGGATTTCCCATGAGGGCGTAGGTATATCCTGTGTTATTAAAACAGGTGCCTGCGAAGATGGAATCGATGGCAACTGCTTTATTATTGAATTCCAGGGCGGTAGAATAGTCACCTACAAACATGGCCAGATGTGCCAGGTTGGCCAGAGCCACGCCATCATCGGGATGTTTCTGAATCTGTTTTTTGGCGTAGTATAATGCTTTATCATAATCCCTTTCAAAGTTGGGTCCGTAATACATGGTAAGAATAGAATTTTTTTCCTTCTCGGTGACCCGCTCTATCAGCGGTAATATTTTATTATGATAGTAGATGGCTTTCCTATGATCACCCACCTTCTTATAGTTATAGGAGAGGCTATGAATAGCCATTGCAAAGGTCGAATCTATTGCCACCGCTTTTTCCTCAAATTCAATTGCCTCCGCATATTTACCCAGTTTGGCAAATTCTATGCCCAGGGTGTAGAGTTCAAGGGCCTCCAGTGAAGTTGTTGTGACTTTCGCTAATGGTTGACTGGTTTTATTTATCAGTTGGGTAGATTCTCCGAGATCCTTTCGGATCAGCCTTACTAATTTGTCCATTCCGGCCAGAATATCCTCAATTTGCTGCACCGATACCTGTTGTTGCTTAATAATTTCTCTGCTGGCAACCTCGATAATATTGCCTGTAAGTATATATAAAGCACCAAGTCGATTGATACTGCCGGTTATGGCAAGGGAAATGTTTTCTCGTTCTGCAATAGCCAGCACTGTACTTTTGTCCAATTTCTGATTATCAGGAAGTTGCATACGGCGCAGGGCTTGATTAATCTTATAACCCGGTAGAATGTTTAAAAAGTCGGATTGTTTCAAAGAGATCTGCAAACCTTTGGTAAGGGAATTATCGAATACTTCTTCGTTTGTAAAGTTTTCAAAGTCGGCAATAATTATAAAATCGTCTTCAGTTCTGGGTACCCGTGGGAAAATGAATATTGCAAAAATGATGATAGCCACTAAAAGAAGGCTTATTATCGAAGCGAATATTTTATGTCTGTTGAAAAGCCGGATCAGAGAAGCCGTTGAAATCTTGGGTATTGGTTGGCCGGATAATCTGGGGTAATCAGTGATTTCCCTGGCGAAAATTTTTAAAATTTCGGCAAAAGTTTTGTAACGATTGGAGGGATTTTTTTCTAGGGTTTTTGTAATGATTTTTTTTAATACCGGTGGAGCATTAGCTTGCCCCAATGTTGTTTTATCCAGTGAACCCGTCACGATTGAGAAGATTTTTGCCTGGTCAGAATCTCCCCTGAATGGCAATTGACCGGTGATCATTTCATAGAGAAGTATCCCGTAGGACCAGATGTCGGTGCGGACATCAACATCTTCACCTTCCAGTCGTTCGGGAGACATATAGGCTACCGTACCCGGGGTAGCACCGGTTTGGGTGAGCGTAGATTGTCCCCCAAGTTTTGCGAGTCCGAAATCAACAATTTTTACGACCCCATCATCGGTAATCATAATATTAGCCGGTTTTACATCCCGGTGGATCATGCCTGCTTCATGCGCCCGATTCAAGCCCTGGGCAATTTGAATGGCAATATCGAGTATCTCTCGTTGGGACAAAGAGTTGTTCTCAATTTTATCCCTTAATGATAGGCCATCATAATAGGCCATACAGATAAATATTTGATTTTCATCTGTCTCATCAATTTCATGGATATTACAAATATTATTATGATCCAAAGCGGAAGCAGCCTGGGCCTCTTGTATGAAGCGAAGTTTGGCTTCGTCTACCCGGGTGAGGTCGGTATGGAGAAATTTGAGAGCTACGGTACGATGTAATTTGGTGTCTTCTGCCTTATAGACGATTCCCATGCCTCCGGAACCTAACTTTTCCAGGATCTTGTAGTGAGATATGGTTTGACCAATCATGGGAATAGTGATATTCATATTCGTTAATATGGTGTTCTTAAAATTACACAAATGTTTTTACCCTGGATTACGTTAAGGGGTCAGGGCACAAAGAACCCCTGTTTGGGTAAATAAAAATTGGCAAATAGAATTAAACCAATCAAGGTCAGCTGGGCAAATTAGATCGCTATATTCCCTGTTTGTTTAATTCCAACATGTTCCAATAAAAAAGAATCAGTCTATCCGGACTATTGATCATCCTTTTGGGGGAAGTATCAGTTCAGTATACAGGAAGGAGTATTCCACTAAATCCCATGTAAGCGGTACAAGACTTTGTCCTGATCCCTCGGGCAGGGCAACTTACTAAAGGAACATTATAATATACAAAATTTTCAGGATTTGTCAAGAAAAGCCGGGGTAAATTAGATTTTGACTAATTCCTACCTGTAGCGGTAGGAAGAATGGATATTGGAATCACATGAGTTTAAAGAATTTTCTTGAACAGATTTTATGTATCGGTTGAATCCGATAAAAGTGATTGGTAAAAAACTTCTTTTTCCGGCTTCCCCCAGGAATTATACAAAGTAATAAGTCTGTTTATAGCCCTAACTGTATACTGATCATCCTCACCACGTATTAATTTCATGTTTTTGTAACCTTCGATCAGTATTTTTTCTGCTTCTTGATAACGACCCAGATTGGTTAGGCAGGCCCCCAACCAGCTCTGTGCTTGGGCAGTTTGCCAGTGTTCAAATCCCAGTTTTTTTCGTCTGATTTCAAAAGCCTCTCGACACAAAGATTCCGCCTCTTCAAATTTATTTTGATTCTCAAGAATTCCCACCATTGTTAGTAAGGTGTAGGCTAGCTCTGGATGGTCATTACCCAAGAGTTCTCGGCGCATTTTCAAAGCCTCTCGGGCGATAGGTTCAGCCTCTTTAAAGTCTCCTTTCTCAGAAAGTAAAGTTGCTAAATTTGTCAGGCTCATTGCTATTCTCGGATGAACCTCTCCATAGACCTTTTTCCGAATCACCAAGGCTTCCCGGAAAAGGGAATCAGCCGCTTGATAATCATTTCTTCGTGATGCAAGAATAGCCAGGTTAGTCAAGCTGTTGGCGATACTGGGGTGATTTTCACCGTATTCAATTCGTTTTATTTCATGCGCTTCTCGAAAAAGCGGTTCTGCCTCCTCTGTATCACCCATACGAGCCAATAACACTGCCAGGTTATTCAAACTACGGGCGGTGAGCAGGTGTCTGTCACCATAGACCGCTTTTCTTATGGCCAAGGACTCCCGATAAAGTGGTTCTGCTCCAACATAGTCACCTTTATTTTTTCGTACTACTGCCAGATCATTCAAAACGGCGGTAATTTCTTCAGGTTTCTCCTTATTATCTTTCTTCAGAATAGCGAGGGATTCTAAATATAGTTCTTCTGCTTTGTCGTATTCTCCTTTCTCATTCATCAACCAGGCCAGATGATTTATGACATTCGAAACATCTAGTGCTTCTACTTTTCCCTTTTCCTCCAGATCCCGATTCAGGGTGGAGGCTTTTTCCAGTAAAACCTCAGCCTTTTCATAACGACCGAGGCTGGTATAAACCGTCCCCATAATATCCAGCATTTGAGCTTGTACATCTGGTTGTTCACTTAGTTTTTCGATCCTGGCCTCACCCCGCTCCAATAATTCTCTGGCGGTTATGGAATCTCCTAATGCTTCCCTCGGATCGCTCGCTTTGAACAGATTTTTCATAAATGTGGTCACTTCGGCCGATTTAGTGGCTTCTAAACGGGCGCGATCCCGCTCCGTTCTTGCTATCTGTGCTTGCCAGACAGTTCCCGCCAATCCGGCAAACAGCAGTACCAGTATAATAATGACGGCAGATACTCCTAATCGGTGGCGTCGGATAAATTTTGAGATCCGGTAATTTAAGGTATCTGTCCGAGCACGGATTGGACGTCCGTTCAAATAGCGACGAATATCTTCATCCAGCTGATCTGCAGAGGTATAGCGTCTGGATGTTTCCTTTCGCAAGGCTTTTAAAACAATCGTATCCAGATCTCCAGCCAGTTGGCGACGTAATTTATCTTCCTGAGTACCCCGGGCTTCAGCAATTTTTATGGGGATCAAGGGATCTGTTTCCCCAGTTTGATCTTTTTCAATTCGCTTTAGGATCGTACTGGGACGTAGGGGTTCTTGCTCACAAACCACTCTCTCTACCTCGGTGGGAGATAATGTTTTAAACTGATAAGGCGGATGTCCTGTGAGCAGCTCATATAAGATAATGCCCAGAGAGTAGACATCCGAGGCGGTTGAGATTACTTCCCCGCGAACTTGTTCTGGAGAAGCATATCCAGGTGTCATCAAGTGATGTTCTTTTCGAGTGACGGCTAATGTAATGGAGAAAAGATCTGGATTTAATATCTTGGCGATGCCGAAATCAAGTAGATTGACTTGTCCACTTTGTGATACCAAAATATTACCCGGCTTTAAATCTCGATGGACTATCAGATTCTGATGCGCATAATGAACTGCCTTGCAAACGGATTGAAAAAGATTTAAGCGCTCTTTGATACCTAGTTTTTTTTGATCACAATATCTATCTATTGGTATGCCAGCCTCAATATAAGACATTACAAAATAGGGACGGTCATCTTCTGTTAAGCCGCCATCATGAAGTTTTACGATGTTTGGATGATCTAGGGAAGCCAGAATCTGTCTTTCACTACGGAAACGCCGCAAAATATCTTCACTATCCATTCCTCGCTTAAGAACCTTAATAACTACATGTTGACGATATTGTTTGTCAGCCCGCTCTGCCAGGTAAACAGTACCCATCCCGCCGTCTCCAATCCGGCGAATGACTTTATATGAACCTATTTCAGTTAGATCTTTTTCAGCCACTTTACGAGCAGATAGCGCTGCTTGATCTTCTCGTTTTAGTTGTTCAGGAGACGGCTGGTCCTGTTTTACCTCACTAAGAACTCCGGTTAGTTCTTTTAACAGATCTTCCATCTGTTGGTATCGGTCTTCAGGTTTTTTCTTAAGTATTTTTTGTATAATTTTGTTTAGTTTGGTGGGGATTTCAGGTTTCACTAAGTTTATATCTTTAGGCGTATCGTTTATAATCGAGTAAATCATCGCCTGGTCATATTCGCCTGAAAAGGGTAGTTCGCCCGTTAACATTTCATATAGAATGACACCGAGGGGCCATAGGTCAGTTCGTTGATCCAGAGTCGCTCCTTTCAACTGTTCCGGAGACATATAGACGAGTGTACCCAGGGTTGTTCCCGGAGATGTTAATCCGACCTTGTAATCTAATTTCGCCAACCCAAAATCAAGAATTTTTATATCATTCTTTTCGGTCAACATAATATTGGCGGGTTTTATATCACGATGAATCATTCCATTTTCATGAACACTGGCAAGGCCTTGTGCCACCTGAATAACGAAGTTGATTGCCTCAGTAATCTCAAGGGGGCCTCGCTCCATTTTCTCTTGAAGTGTCTCACCTTCATAATATCCCATAACAATGTACATTTGACCGTTAGTGGTCTTATCAATTTCATAAATGGTACAGATATTGGGGTGATCCAATGCAGATGCGGCTTCTGCTTCGCGAATAAATCTTTTCCCATGGGTTTCATCGGATATTAATTGAGAAGAGAGAAATTTTATAGCAACATATCGCCCCAGATGCAAGTCCTGGGCTTTATAAACAACACCGATCGACCCCTCACTTAGTTTTTTCAGGATTTTATAATGAGATATGGTCTGTCCGATCATTGGACTTCCCTCAATTATAATATACTTTTATTTTCTAAATTTTTGCTATTGAAAGATAGTATGAGACTTATCTAATTCGAATAATACTTAAGTTCTCATTCAAAGTGCAATTTATTTTAATTCTCAGATATCACTGATTATTTTATCATATTTTTATTCCCAATATAAATACATTGAATAAAATTAGTATAATCAGTGGAAAAATTTTTATGTCTATGAAGCTTAATAGTAAGTAATGAATTATCCAGCTTAATATTTTGATTTTTTTAATGCATTTTTTACAAAGTGATTTTCCAGCCGAGATTAAGATCAGATAATGAATCATCGAAGTAGAATTGCGATTGAATGTAAGGATATTTTCAGGAATTGTCAAGGAGTGGAGCGGTGGAAAATGAAACTCCAGTCCTCTATGACAGACAACTTGCTTTATTCAATTATTACCCTTTTGGCTACCTTCCCAACCACCCAATAGATCGTCTCATCAACATCATCTTGCTCGTCTCGACATAACCGTCCGTCTTTAACCTGTACAGATTAACACCGCTGGGATAACTCGATGCACCCCATTTATAGTTTAGTGTACTATCCGGTAATTTCTCTGAGACGCCGGTTTTTCTTTCTTCACAAAGGAATTGGTAAATCTTTAGCATAACAGAATTAAGCATGGAAAGCCTATATTCTATCATTGTTTCGGAATTGAAGCAATTATAAGAAAGTTTAAATTCATCATTTACATGTTCTTATTTTTTTGAAAGTGATGAAATTAACTTTTCCCAATTTGACGGCATGTCTAACTGTATTAAGAAAACTTGTTCATTACCGACATTCTGTCCCCAATTTGACGCCCATACGATTTTTGAACCATCATTCGTAATAGTGGCTTGTGTCTCTTCCCAATAACTTCCTGATGTGTTGAATAGCTTCGCTAAATAATAGGC
>CBDUVK010000118.1:0-8216 GCA_965370645.1 uncultured bacterium | reverse complement strand
TGGGAGAAGGCGGCGTTGCATTAGCAGATGATGCGACGGCCATATATTGGAATCCGGCTGGGTTAGCCTTCCAATACAATGATCCTGAAGTTGATAACAAGGGAGAGGTCTCCCTAATGCATGTCAACTGGCTTCCCCAATTTAACCTTTCCGATATGTATTACGACTATGCTGCGGGACGGTATCATATTGATGATATCGGGATGGTAGGAATGGCCATACAATATATCAGTTACGGCGAAAGTATTTGGACCGGCGAGGATAGTCCCGAAGAATTAGGACGTTTCAACAGTAGTGAGGTCTCTATAACTGGTAGCTACGCCCTTAAAATAAAGGATAATCTCGGCTTGGGTGTCAATCTTAAATATATTCACTCGCGCTTATCACCAATTGAAGTTACTGTGGGAACTGAGAAAGGAAAAGGTATCGCTTCGGGATTTGCAGTTGATCTGGGTGTACTCTATCATCCGGGTTGGGCCAGAAGATTGAGCCTGGGTGCAAATATCAGCAATGTTGGACCTAAAATTTCTTATGTGGATTATGCTCAGGCAGATCCTCTGCCGACTAACCTGAGATTAGGTCTTGCCTTTCATCTGGTCAAATCACAATTCAACACTCTTACTTTGGTTTATGATACTAATAAATTATTGGTGAATCGCGATAGTACAAGTGTCGACGGCGTCTTTGAGGCAATGTTGTATTCCAGCTGGGCCAATGGAGATTCCTGGAGCAAGTTCACCCATTCACTCGGTCTGGAATATTGGTATTCTCAGTTAATTGCACTTCGTGCAGGTTATTTTTATGAAGCTCCCAATGCCGGAGACCGCAAGTTTTATACGTTTGGTGGCGGTTTACGTTACTCTATTTTCGGATTTGACTTTAGTTATATCCTGGGATCGGTTGATGATAGTCCCTTATCGGATACAATGCGTTTTTCCCTTGGTATAAAATTCTAAAATGATAAATGATCTTCCCGAATAACAGGGGATCTACACTTAAAATTTGAGAAATGGACTCAATGAATGAGGGTCATAAAACATTTTTACGTTACTTTATTTTTCCTGCTGATAGTAATTTCCCAGATAAATGCTCAAATTGTAACTCAGGATTCAATTCGAATCCTGGCTGTTCGAGTGGAGTTTCTGGAGGATGATGCACCCACGACTACCGGGAATGGTAAGTTTGATCTGTCCAGTCCTTCCGGTATGTATCAAATCGATCCACCACCCCATAATCGCAGCTATTTCCAAGATCATCTAACTTTTTTACAGAACTATTTCTTAAAAGTATCTGCTGAACAACTTTATGCCTTCGGAGATGTTTATCCAATTCCGGAAAATGACGCCTACCAGCTTGATGAACCGATGACCAGTTATAATCCCAATCGGACGCCGGATGAAAATAATGAGGGATTGGCAAGACTTTTCCGGGATGCTGTTTTAAAAGCTGATCAGGACCCAGCAATAGCATTCAATGAATTCAAGAGCTTTATCATCTTTCATGCCGGGGTCGGTAAGGATATCGACCTGGGATTTGATGAAACGCCGCAGGACATTCCATCATTGTTTATTACCTCTGAGTTTTTACAAAAATATTTAGGCATTCCCGGAATTCCGGTTGATAATGGGAGTTTCTTAGTAACCGAAGGCATAATCGCCCCGGAAACTGAGAGCCAAGTGGGAATAGAATTGGGTTTAAATGGGATTCTTACCTCCAATTTCGGATCCCAGCTGGGGTGGCTGGATCTCTTTAGTCCTGTGACGCGGCGCTCGGGAATAGGGCGGTTTGGGTTGATGGATGCGGGTTTGTTTAACGGGGATGGACTGTTACCGGCACTTCCCTGTGCCTGGACGCGTATTGATGGAACTTTGGAAGAACCTATAGATGTTTACTACGCTTCCGGAGATGAATATCAAATTTATTCCACCCTGAGTTCCCGGCCGGAAAAAATCTACCGGATTCCCATTAATGAAAACGAATATTTTCTGGTTGAAAATCGCTATGCCGGAGAGGTAAGCCTCGACAGCCTGCAATTCGAGCTATCCCAGGGAAGAACTGAATTTGCAACGATGAAAGAAGTGTTGCTTACCTATTTGCCAGATAAGGTCGAATTCAGTCCCCGGGGAGTTCTGGTCGATGTGGATAATCCGGATCGGGGTTTACCGGGTTCCGGTTGTCTCATCTGGCATATCGATGAGGCGATTATTGAAGCAAATCGAATAAAAAATAGAATTAATGCTGATCCTGATCACCGCGGTGTGAACCTGGAAGAGGCTGATGGATCACAAGATATTGGCCAGGAATATGATTTTTTAAGCCCGGGCTATGGCTCTGAGATTGGTTATCTTTTAGATCTCTGGTATGTGGGAAATAACTCACCTATTTTTAAAAATGAATTTAGCCCGAGCAGTATTCCCAACAGTCGTAGTTATTACAATCGGGCAAATAGTCATATTAAAATCTTTGAGTTTTCCGGACCCGATTCCGCAATGAGTTTCCGGGTGAATCTCGATATTCTGCAGCAGAATTTTCCGGTTTCAATTATTCCGGATACCTATGGAAAAGTCACAACCCTTAAGACCAGTGATCTTGATATGGATGGAAAAGGGGATCTGATTTTAACGACCGATCTCGGGAATATCCTGGTTATTGATGAAAGAGGATATTCCAACTGGTCTAGCGATTCTTTCATGGTTGCCAGTCTGGCCGAACCGCTCAATATTCCGCCAGTTATTTTCAATCAACCCGAGTCAACCCCTGCCAGATCTAAAGGAATGGTTATTCTTTCACAAACCGGGTTGGTTTATGGTTTCAAATTCAGGACCTCCGGAAACATGGATACCCTGTTCACACCTTTCCGGATCGGGGGAGAGATCACCACCCATCCGGTGGCATATTACTCATCTGATAGTTCAGTGACCGTTTCCTGGGGGAATAACCAGGGTTGGATTTATTCCATGAGTATCGATGCTGTTACTTCTCAAATAGATTCTATCCGGATTACGGACGAGGCCATCCTTTATCTGCATGTGAATGCAGAAGATCAAATCATCACCATTTCTGAATCCGGAATGGTATTTCGTGATTCGCAATTTCTCAAGGAGTCAAAGATTCCCAATGCTACACCTGTCGGAGACCAGGCGGTGGGTGTTACCCGTGAAGGAAATTTTTTACTCTTTGAATCCGAGCAGGGGGCTTTTGCTGAAGATGGATTATATCGTTTTGATTCTCCCATGATAACACACCCGTTCCGGAAAAGTCAGGATCAGCAACCCCAATATTTTGTGCTGGGGAATAACCGTGCTTTTTCTTATAACTACAATTTTTCCATTTCTGATGATTTTCCGGTCAGAATTTTCGATCCGGATAGAGAACTGCAATTGCCTTTATCACCCCTTTTGAACCAGTTTTTTATCTCAGGGAATTCTGAAAATTATGGCATGATTGTCGCTGATCCTTCGGGTCTTCTGGACGGATTTGATCTCGCCGGTCTGCGCTTGGTAGATTTTCCGCTGGCGGCAGGAGATTCGCTGAAAGTAGCGCCGGTGCTCCTTGATCTTGACGCTGATGGGGATATTGAAATTGCGGCCATGACCAGAGAAGGGATACTGTACGTTTGGGATTTATTATCGGAATATCAGCCCTATGGATGGAATCAGCAGTATTATGATGAACTTAACAGCAACCGAAATAATAATCCATTGACCCAGGACCCACTTAATCCTCCCCAACAGGGTGAGGGTTTGGGATTGTTACCCGAAAACCGGGTGTATAACTGGCCCAACCCTAACATAGAAAATTTTACATTCATCCGCTATTATCTTACTGATGCAGCTCAGGTAAGCATTAAAATATTTGATCTGGCCGGAGACCTGGTGGATGAATTTCCCGGTCCCGGTCAAGCTGATACCGCAAATGAGGTCAGGTGGGATTTAAATGATGTACAGAGTGGCGTCTATCTGGCCAGGATAGAAGCTCAAAATAGTACCGGCACCGAGGTTCGCATTATTAAAATAGCGGTGGTAAAATAAAGGTACTCAATTATTCCCGGATACCTGCAGAACAAGGTGTTTTGAAAGACGTTGAACAAGCTGTAAAATTCTTGGTATGAAACGTAAACTTACTCCAAATAGAATATATAATATCCAGGACCGTTTTTTACTTGCCGGTCTCTATCTCATTTCCTTTTTCTTTTTAAATTATGCATCACTTCTGGCCCAGCCCCAGGCTTTTAATCATCCCGAACTGCAATGGTTGTCAATTGAAACAGAGCACTTTATCGTTCACTACCACCAGGGCACCGAACGTACCGCGAATCTGGTCGCAAAAATTGCCGAAGAGTTCTATCCCCATATTACCGGCCTCTATCAAGTCTGGCCAAAGACCAAGACTGAATTTATCATCCGCGATACAGATGATTATTCAAATGGCGGTGCGTATTTTTATGAAAACAAGATTGAGATCTGGGCGGAAAACATGGACTATATTCTTCGAGGCACCCATAACTGGCTGCGGGATGTTGTTGCCCATGAATATTCACATATTATATCGATGCAAAAAACCTTTAAATTTGGTAAAAATGTACCTGTGGGTTGGTTCCAGGTTTTTACATATGAAGAAGAGCGCCGGCCCGATGTGGTAAGGGGATTCCCCAATACTCTGGTATCTTACCCGATTTCAGGAATCACCATTCCGATCTGGTTTGCCGAGGGAGTTGCCCAGTTTCAATCCCCCTCCAAAAGATTTGATTACCGCGATTCGCACCGCGAGATGATCTTACGTGATAGAGTTGTGACCGATAATTTACTCGATATAAATGAAATGAGTACATTCGGAAAGAACAGCATAGGAAATGAATCTTCCTATAATCAGGGTTTTGCCTTTGTTAATTTTCTTACCGAAACCTTCGGGGATACTATTGTTCGTGATCTTGCCCGGCAGGCAGCTTCCCTAACAACTTTAAATTTTAACGGGGTCATGCAAAAAGTGACGGGTGTCTCCGCGGATAGCACCTATCAGCTATGGAAAAATAATCTTTCCGATACCTATACTAAACGATTGTCCACTGTTCAAAATAATATATCTGAGGGAAAACCTTTGGAGGAAGAGGGAATCGGGAATATTCATCCGGTCTTTTCTCCGGATGGAAAATATCTCGCTTATCTGAAGAGTAGATCTGAATATTTAACTGCCAATGCCCTGGTGGTCATGGATATTAAAACCCGCAAAACGAGAATGGTGGATGGTCCCATCGCTTCATCAGTCAGCTGGTCGCCTGATAGCCGCTATTTAACCTATGCCAAACAGACAGAACTCCAATCCAATGGAAGCAGTTATTACGATATTTATGTCTATGACTTAAAAAGAAAAAGGCATTTCCGTATTACTGACGGCTTACGCGCTTCCAATCCCGATTGGTCTCATGATGGTAAAAAATTGGTATTTGTGATACACAGTGATGGATTAACCAATCTGTTCACGCTCACCCTGGATGAGTTTGTGTGGATCAAGGATCGTAAACTTTGGCAGACTCTCTATTACGATTTATATGAACATATTTTGGTCTCTGAACTTCCGGCAGAGAAGAAGAAAGATTGGAAATTATATTACCGGAAAGTTAAGGTGTGGGGACAGGGCATTCAACAACTAACCCGTTACACCGATGGCCGGCAAATTTTTCATCCACGCTGGTCACCGGATGATGATTACATCGTGTTTGATATCTCTACCAATTTTTGCCGGGATATTGCTAAAATTCCCGCTGAGGGTGGAGAACCTGAATTTATTTTAAATGAAGTCTATGATGAAAGATATCCTGTTTTCTCACCCTCCGGTGAGGAGATATTTTACGCCAGTGATCAGACTGGTATTTTCAATATTTATTCCTATCACCTTGAGACAGGCAAGATAGAAGCCCATACTAATGTGGTAGGAGGCGCATTTATGCCTACCGTCAATGAACGGGGTGATCTGGCCTATTCATTGTATAAAAATCAGGCATATAATATTTTCTGGCTCCAGAAGGCAAATGATTTGCCGATTGATTCTCTGACTTACAATGAAAATTATGCGACTGCAATTCCCAGAATTGAAGCCAATGATCGGGATTATGAAGCACTTCCCTCTGAACCGTATAAACGCCGTTTCGGACCTGTTGGTATCATGCCCCGATTATTAATAGATTATGGAACGGTCAAGCCCGGTTTTTATGTCTATTCCAATGAGATCATCGATAAGATGTTCTTCCTGGGAGGATTTGACATTAACCTGGACCGTGAGTACAACATATTTGGCTTGACTGAATTCAGATTATTTAAGCCGACTGTTTTTATAGAATTTTATAATCAAACAGCCAAAATCCAGGATAGTTATTATGATCCGGATGGTTTCACTGAATCGGACGATAAAATTGATATCAATTTTAATCTGCTCGAAGCGGATCTTGGCCTGCGCGGTAGATTCCGGGAGTACTTTACCTGGGAACTTTCCTATATATACAGCTTGTATCGGGCTAATATTAGTACTTACTCTTTCTATGAATATTCAACTGAGCTAACTTATGTTGTCCCGGAGTTTCGTTATGCATATTTGCGGGGACATGCGCTTTCTCTGCGCCTGAGAAGAGAAAAAATATTCCCGTATCTGGACCGGACAGTGAATCCCCGGAAAGGATATTTTATTGCCTTCAGATATGTGCATGAATGGAACCAGTTTCTGGATGGATTTAATACGGAAGGTGGAGATATTAATGAAGTTTATACCGGCTATAATTATAATCGCTATTATCTAGATTTCGAAAACTATCTTCCGGTTCCATTTACGAATTATCATGCCTTAAGTGTCAGGCTCCAGGGGGGATACATCGATCAGGACGTCAATGACTTTTTTTATTTTTTTGCAGGCGGCTTTGTGGGATTAAAGGGATTCAGCTACTACAGTATCGGGGGAAAGCAGATGGCGATCGGAACGGTAACCTATCGATTCCCGCTGGCACGCAATCTGAACCTGAATATTTTCAACTGGTATCTTGATAAAATTTACCTCGGGGCTTTCTACCAGTACGGGAATGCCTGGAGTACTCCGGAACTGGATTTGAGAGATTTTAAATCAAATGTGGGAATTCAACTGCGGTTGGAGTCGTTTTCATGGTATTTTTTCCCCACCCGTATTTTTTTTGAGGCCGCTTATCCTTTGGAAAGTACCCGGTATCAGAGCATAGAAACCGATCTGGTCACGGATTATCAGCAGCAGTGGCGGTTCTATTTCGGAGTACTGTTTGATTTTGATATTCGTTTCGATAAACAATTAAGGAGATTTTGATGGGTCGAATCATATGCTTGGGATTAATGCTGGGAATTTGTTCCTCATCTGTCCGGGCGGAGGTTCCTTTTAATTGGGGAAAAGAAGAGTTACTGGCCCGTCGCCTGGAGCTGCGTACCCAGGCCATGACTCAGACAGCGGATTCATCTGGCTCATTTACGGAATCACAGGTTCCGGGACAAAAATCAGCCGGGAAGGCGGTCGTATTTTCAGCCGTGCTGCCTGGCAGCGGCCAATTTTATGCCAAGTCTTATGTGAAAGCGGCGGTATTTCTGGCTGTTGAAGTTACTGCCTGGGCGGTGAATATCTCCTATACCAAAAAAGGTGATGAAAAAGACAGTGAGTTCAAACAATATGCCGGAGGAAATTGGGATGAATACCGGTACTGGTCCTATGTGAACTGGGTTGGTTTGAACAATGAGATCTATTCTGGTTTGGTTGTACCGGAGAATTACATAGAAACAGTAACAGCCCCTAATGGAGGTGTATGGCATTTAATAAATGAAGAGTATTTTAATGCTAATAGAGATGAAATTTTATCTAATCTACGTGAAATAGAACAAAATGAATTCAGTCATCGCTTACCAACCACCATAACCCAGCAATATTATGAAATGATCGGGAAATATCCCGGCCAGTTCGGCAATGCCTGGATTGATGCCAGCTTTGACAGGAGCTATAGCGGTCCGGACAATATAACTTACAATAACAATTTCTACATGGATATGCGGGATGAGGCGAACCGGTATTATGATATCGCCCAGTACGGCCTCATGGCTGTGCTGATAAACCATGTTGTATCCGCTATCGATGCCGGCTTTACCACCCGGAATTATAATCGAAAGCAAGTCAAAATGGAGATGAGTTATAATAACCTCCGCTATAAGGGAGAATAT
>CBDUVK010000117.1:0-8217 GCA_965370645.1 uncultured bacterium | reverse complement strand
GATCAGGGATTATCACCTGAACAGGAGGAGCCGGAAATTAGCGGGGTTAGCGGAACAGTCTATTTTATTAACTGGCCCCCTCCAAATTCACCGCCACCGGATTCTGTCTTTGATATCCGCTTAATCTTATTCCCTGATTTTCCACCCGCAGATTTTGCGGATGAGATCATCTCAGGAAGAGCGATCCTCTTCCCGGGCTTAAACGATCCAAAATTACTCCTGCCTCTGGACAGCCTCATCTACGAGATCCCGCTTGTACCCGGAACTTACGAATACTTTGCAGTGGCTCACCAGTTTGGCAGCAATCTATTTAACGATTGGCAGGTAATTGGACATTACGATACAGCTCTACAGGATACCCTCCCTACCCCATTACAGATTACTGAAGGCCGGATGCTGAGAGATATCAATATCCTGGCAAATTTTGACAGCATATTATTCAAACTATAGAATAGAATGAGTTACGCATTAAACTTTTTCGTAGCTACCCAGAATAATT
Organism: uncultured bacterium; assembly: GCA_965370645.1. Classification (GTDB taxonomy): domain Bacteria; phylum Calditrichota; class Calditrichia; order RBG-13-44-9; family RBG-13-44-9; genus RQOF01. The sequence goes on along the minus strand of CBDUVK010000117.1, from coordinate 7,718 downwards.
CATCACGCAAAGCCGCAAAGTACGCAAAGGGTTGTTTTAATTGGACTAAAGAACAAAAATCATTTTATCTTATGAAAAAAGATCTATATTTAATATATAAATGATTAATTCCTAGCGACTTAGCGTCCGTCAATGACCGGATCATGATCTTTGCGTGAAATTTTATAAATTAACCAAACTAGATGATGACAATCAGAATATACTGTCAATCTTTACTGGCTTTCTTTTTGATATCGGGATTTACCGGTCATTTAATAGCACAGAGCGCTCAGATTACCGGCCGCATTATAGATGAGAATGGTCAACCCCTGGCCGGGGTAAATATTGCATTGGAAAGAACGGTACTGGGTGCGGCCACTGACCTGGACGGCTTTTTCATCATACAACGGGCGCCTTCGGGATCTTTCACGCTGGCAGTATCCATGATCGGTTACCGGACATATAAGCAGGATGTCCTGATCGTCCAAGGTGAGGCCATAGACATCGGGATAGTTCCGTTGTCACCCAAACCGATCTCCGGAGAGACAGTCGTTATCACTGCCAGTAAATATGAACAGGAATTACAAAATGTACCGGCAAGTTTGAGTTTAATCTCCCGCCAGGAAATTCAATCACGGAATATTTTGACTATTGACCAGGCTCTGAAATATGTTCCTGGTGTGAATATGAACTCAACTCAGATGAACATCCGGGGATCCAGTGGATACAGCCGTGGGGTGGGCAGCCGGGTATTTTTTCTCATTGATGGTATTCCGATCCTCACCGGTGACACCCGGGAGGTTAGCTACGACGTCATACCTACCTATCTTATTGAACGCGTTGAAATCGTGAAAGGCGCCGGATCTGCACTCTACGGTTCCAGCGCCCTGGGTGGTGTGGTAAATATGATCACTAAGGATATAGATCAAATACCGCATTACTATGTAAAATTATACGGCGGAGTTCATTCTAATACCGCTTATCCCCAGTGGAATTGGTCAGATAATTCCAGATTTTATAATGGATTGAGTGGCCATTTCAGCCGCAAATTCAGAAAGCTGGGCATTCAATTGGGCGGCGCATATGACAGAGACGATAGTTACCGCCAAAATGATCAGCGTAAAAGATATTCCGGAAGCGGTAAACTAACCTGGGCAATCTCTCCTTATCACCAGTTCACCATGGCCGGAAACTATATGGAACAGGACCGGGAAAATTTCCTCTATTGGAAAAATCTTCAGTATGCCCTGCAGCCACCGGATGATCAGATCGGTGATCAGGTCAAGTCGAAGCGGTATTATCTTTCAGGTCAATACCGATATCTTCAATCCCGCAATCAACTTCTGATCGTCAGAGGCATCTGGTTCTGGAACCGGTTCCGTGACAATATTGCCAGCATTCAGACAACCGGGAATGAATCAATATCAAAAAATTTATTCGGTGAAATCCAGTATACAACCTTCGTGAAACAGTTTTCTCTCACCAGTGGTGTTTCAGGTAATACGAACAGCGCCGAGTCTAATATTTTCGGAAATCACTCCGCCTCCAGTTATGCGGCTTATATTCAGACTGAAGGACCCGTGACCGCAAAAGTGCGTCTCACGGTTGGTGCACGTCTGGATTATTTTCAAATGGATTCGGTAGAATCCGACTATCAGGTCAATCCAAAAATTGGATTGGTCTACTCACCTTTCATTGAAACAAATTTGCGCACTACCCTGGCCTGGGGATTCCGGGCACCCTCCCTGGCTGAGGTTTTTACTTCAACAGATGCCAGCGGTTTTCAGGTAGTCCCCAATACCAAATTGAAACCCGAAGAGAGTGTCTATTTGGAGACCGGAATAAAACAGATCTTTCAGGAACGTCTGACTTTAGATGTGGCTGCCTTCCATAGCCGTTACAGGAATCTGATTGAAGGAGAATTTTTAGCAAGCGGGGAAATTCAGTTCCAGAATATCACCCGGGCAACCATCTGGGGTATTGAAACAGCACTGAGCGGCTCTCTGTGGAAAGAATATCTGAGAGGAAATCTCAGTTATACTTATGTCAATCCGCGGGACGAGGAAACCAATGAATATCTGAAATTCAGGCCCCGGCACCTGTTTTATATCAGCGCCATGACCAGGCTGGCTCCCTTTCAATTCTCGCTGGATTATCGGTTTATAAAAAAATATGACCGGATTGATGAGAAATTTGCCCTGCTGATCGAGGATGCAGAGCAGCGTGTTGACGCCCACATCCTGGATTTTCGGATTCTCTGGAATCTGAATTTAACCAGATTCCCTTTAAGGCTTACCCTGCAATTCAATAATTTATTAAGGTATTATTATGTAGATCTGGTCGGATCGTTAGCCCCGCTACGCGGAATTACCCTCACTCTGGAATCGGGCTTTTAAGCAGACTCATCAAGGATGGCAACTGAGTCTATCTCCACCAGCATATCCGGATCTACCAACCCCTTCACCTCTACCATGGTTGTTGCAGGACGAATATCTTTAAAAAATTCACCATGGGCATGGCCTACTTTTTCCCAATCCCTGATATTTGTGACATAAATCCGGTTGGCAACAATGTTCTCCAGGGTTCCCCCTGCTTTCTTCAGCGCTTTTTCTATATTTCGGATGATTTGAACCGTTTGCTGATAGGGGTCACCGATGCCGACCAATTGACCATCCTCAGCGGTAGCCGTGGTGCCGGCAATAAACACCTGTTGGCCAACCTTTACTGCACGGGAATAACCTACAATCGGTTCCCATCTGGTACCGGATGATATATTTTGTCTTTTCAAAAGATAGATTCCACAAATTAGTTAAAAAAACAGAGTATTAAGGTACGTTACTGGGATTCCAGGAAACCCGGTAATCCTCGGCCAGTCCGGCCAGCTGGTTCATATCCTCGCTATCAATCTTAAAATCGAATATCTCCGCATTTTCCCGAATTCGATCGGGATTCGATGATTTGGGAATAACCACCACATCATGTTCCAGTACCCAGCGAATTAAAATTTGAGCCGAACTTTTTTGATATTTTGCAGCAATTTTATTTAAAACCGGATGGTTGAATTTTGTCCCGCGGGTCAACGGACTGTAAGCTTCCAATTGAATTTCATTTTTCCGGCAAAAGTCGAGCAAATCCTGTTGATAAAGAAAAGGACTGAATTCCACCTGATTCACTGTCGGGACGATTTTCGCATGGCTCAAGAGCTCTTCCAAATGCCAAATCGTATAATTACTGACACCGATAGCCCGGCATCTCCCCTCTTCACAGATTGTTTCTAATGCGCGCCAGGACTCTTTACGAAGTCCTTCCACCGGCCAATGAATGAGATAAAGATCGATGGTTTCCAGACCCATTAGATCCAGGCTTTCCTGATAGGCTTTTATTGTACGGTCATAACCATGATCGCTATTCCATAACTTAGTGGTGACAAAGATTTCATCACGGGGAATCATATTTTCCTTCACCACCTTGCCCACATCCGCTTCGTTTCCATAAAAACTGGCTGTATCAAACAATCGATATCCCACCTTCAGAGCATGTCGCATGGCATTTTGCACTTCAGATCCAACATCTGCAAGATACACTCCCAAACCGAAATAGGGCATATTGATGCCGTTATTGAGTTTCACTCTGCTGTCTATTTTTTTATCCAAGACCAAACCCTGGGGTATACTTCGCAAGTATGTGGTGGATCGTTACCTGCGTCTGCGTTTTTCCTTAACATGCACAACCGCATGAACCATATCGCCTATCGATACAATACCCATCAATTTATCTGATTCAAATACAGGCAGATGACGGATATGATGCTGGGTCATCTTCTCCATAATACCCTCTACTGAATCATCGGAGTTGCAGGATATCAGTGAGGTGGTCATAATATCGGAAACTTTCAGTTTGATAATTCCGTCCTTAAATTTCGACAATGCTTTCAAGATGTCTCTCTCGGTCACAATCCCTTTTAATTTAGATCCATCCATTACCAACAGGGCACCGATATGATAGTAGTTAAGTGAATCGATGGCGGCAAGTAATTTGGTATCCGCAGTTGTTCTGTAAACCATCGACCCTTTATAGGAAAGAACTTCTTTAACCTTCAAAATGTATCCTCCTATTGTTCTTCTATTGTCATACCTAATTTCAGACTCAGCTCGGCAGACAATTTAGAAGATAGGAAATGTCAATTCAATTGAATAAAAAATCCCTTTACCTGGCAGAAATTTGCTACAACCATACACAAGATATGACCATTGCCCGGGCCTGGATTTCCAGGTTAACATTATTAATTAACCCAAATTCTCTACCGATCCTTCAATTTATTTTAACAGAAAAGGTCGAATTCCATGAAAATAGTAAAAACAGATTATAAAGTATTGCTAAATTTGCCGATTATGAATAAGAATAATTGATCGTCAAGGAACTGTAAATTAACCCGAATATAAACAATCTCCCACAAGGATGTACAGGATCCGGTTGGATAATTTTATGAAGAAGAATGATAACGGTTTTGCAGGAATTCTCAAGAAACTGATTCAAAAGGGACCCGGCCTGGAGGATATTGTCTTTAAGGACCCCTATCATGTCTATCAAAATATACCCATGGAAGTCGCAATATATGACTTAGACGGAAATTACAAATTTGTTAATGAAAACTATTGCCGGGATGAACAAACATCAAAAAAAATTATTGGAAAGAAAGATAAATTTTATGCTTCTCTGAAGGGGATTAGCCTTGATTCTATGCAAAAACGCCGCCAATATTTTAAACAGATATTGAAGGAAAAAAAGGGTATTCAGTTTACAGAAAAATTATATTTTCCGTCCATGAATCAGACACTTTATTATAAACGAATTTTCCAGCCTTTGTTTTCTGAGCATGATGAAGAACAATTAAGCGGAATATGCTTATTCGGGAGTAGTCTCACCTTTATGGTTCAGGCACAAAAAGAATTGAAATATCTGGTATATCATGATAAACTCACCGGATTGGGAAACCGGGAAGCATTGTTCGAGAGACTTGATCAGATACTGATGGATTCAGAACGGGAAGATGTTGTCAATGCACTTTTAATCTGTGATTTGGATAAATTTAAAACCGTCAATGATCAGTACGGTCATAAGGCAGCAGATTTTTGCCTGACCGAAATCGCCAAGAAAATTTCGAAGTTAATCCGGAAAACGGATCAGGTATACCGGGTGGGAGGAGATGAATTTGCCATTGTCCTGAAAAATCTGAATCATGAATATGATGCCAGTCGGGTGGCTGAAAAAATAATACATGAGGTTAATAAACCGCTGAGAGTCCTGAATCAAACCATCAACTATTTATCCATGAGCATTGGCATTGCATTATTCCCTAAGGATGCGAAAGAGCGGGATATTCTCATTCAGAATGCTACCAGTGCTTTAAACAAAGCCAAAAAGGTGCGGGTAAGCGATTATCAATTCTTTTCCAAGGAATTAACCCAAAATGCGATGAAACGATTGGAAATGGAGAATAATTTACGCACCGTAGTGAATGAAAAAATCTATGAAAAACAATTCGAAGTGTACTATCAGCCCATTGTTGAAAAAGGTCATAACGGTTCCTATCAGATTATCGGATGCGAAGCATTATTGCGCTGGGATAATCCGGATCTGGGAAAAGTTTCCCCAGCCGTCTTTATCCCCATTGCCGAGGAGACCGATTTGATCTGCCCGATCGGAGATTGGGTTTTGTACAAGGCCATTAATGATTTTAAATCAATGGCAGAAAAAGTATCTCATCCCTTCCACATATCGGTAAATTTTTCCGCAAAGCAGATAAAATCACCGGATATATTATCCAAAATAGAAGGCATAATCGCAAACACCCATATTCATCCCAGTAATTTACACCTGGAGATAACCGAGACCAGTTTACTGGATGAGGAAATACAGGTAGTAGAAAACCTGAGTGCGATCGAGAAACTGGGACTCAGAATTGCGATTGATGATTTTGGAATAGGCTTTGCGTCCCTGAAATATCTGCAAAAATTCCCGGTATCGATTATCAAAATCGATCGCTCCTTCATTCAACATATTAATTTAAACCTTGATGATAAAAAGCTGGTTGAATCGATTATCATCCTGGGAAAAAATCTGAACAAGGATATTATTGCGGAGGGTGTTGAAAATATTGAGCATCTGCAGGTATTGAACACCCAGAATTGTCATAAATTTCAGGGATTCCTGTTTAGTAAACCGCTGAGGTTGAAAGAATTTGAACGCTTGCTAACCGGGAAACAACCTTTCGCTAATATCGCGGAATTGCCTGATCTTGAAACAAACACAGCCAACCTTGAAAATTAGTATCCTGTCATCAACATAATATTTAATATCCTGCTAGAATCCTTGTTTCCAGGTTAACAGGGGGAATTCCTCTTGAGTAATTTGAGCTAAAAAGGAAAGGGTTTCAGCAAATGGATTAATTAAATCAAACCGGATGTAATCAGGGTGTGGATGGCTATGAAAAAACGTCTTCTATTTAGGGACTACTTCTAATACAATTTCAACCCGCTTGGCCGGAGTGTCATTAATTGAAAAATAGGCTGTCCAGTATTGGATACTCTCGAAATCAGGGCTGGAAACATCCGCGATTATGGAGGATTGCTCATCGCCCTGAAAGAAGAATTCATGACGGTATTCAACATAACCTTCTTCATCGGATTTTAATATAAGGCTTTCCTCAAGTTTATCAGGGGTTAAATCTGATGATGCATCTCTATATATCATAAAAGTTACCGGAACTGATATAGCAATCCCTTCCTTGTCCATAGTAACTGCGGATATGGTTGCTACAACTGAGAAGGTCTCCTGTGGTACCACAGGAGATTTTTCGCAGCCAATTATCATGGCCCATAAGAGCAAGACCGAAATAAATATGATTTGGAATTTTCGCACCATCATCCTTTTTACCTACCGTACTGGCAAAAAGGTAGAGAGAACCACATCATTTCCATTTGATGCAGATAACAAATCAGGCCATCGAAAATTTAGCTTATCAAGGTTGGATGTTATTGAATATGATATTGCCTGTCTTAATAAAGGATCAAAATATATCGAAAAATGAATATTGAAATTGATTAGGAGTTACTAGATCAGGTATAAAGCTATAGAGGTATAGAGGCATTAAGGCTATGAGCTATCTGTCATATTACATATAATTAGCGGTATAATCTCTGTCTTTTGTCTTTTTTCTTTTGTCTTTGACCTTTTTCCTTTAGCCTCTGTTTTCCTTATTTCATCAGCACCATTTTGCGGATTGCAATGTGTTCTCCGGCCTGGATCCGATAAATATATATTCCACTGGCAACCTTAATACGTTGGTTATCCAAACCATCCCACAGCAACGAATGGTAACCGGCATCCTGGCTGCTGTTCATCAAAGTACGGACTTCCTGCCCTATAAGGTTATATATTTTTATAGAGACATGGACGGATTTATTCAATCCATAACGTATGGTAGTCGTGGGATTAAAAGGATTAGGATAGTTTTGATCCAGGAAGAAGCGGGATGGAATATTTGAATTACCCTGAGCAACCACACCCAGGAGAGGTTCAACATTAATTGCTACACTGCCTTGGACATAAGCGCTGCTGTCATCCCATACCTCGAGAAGCAAGGAAGTGACCCCGCTAAAACCACCATCAGGTGAGATTTCCAGACTTCCGGTGGCAGGATCGAAATTGAGCAATACTGTTTGGGGGGGAACCGTAAA
>CBDUVK010000116.1:0-8422 GCA_965370645.1 uncultured bacterium | reverse complement strand
ACCTCTGCGAAAAATAAAATTAGCATAATTCTCAACTGAAATAAAGGGGAAATGCCTTTTCCATTCTTCGTGAAATCTAAATTGTAATTTTATCTATTCGTCTCAATTTGAATCAATATAATTATTGAATTTATTCCGAAAATCAAATTTGATTTGGTTATGGATTTTACCACAAAGACTCAAAGACACCAAAAAGTACAAAAAATGAATGGTTTTAGGAAAAATATAAAATTTGACTTATTCAAATTCTTATGCTTCTTTTTAAACCTTTTATTTTTATGACTTTGTGTCTTAGTGACTTGGTGGTAATGATTAATTCAGGTTATATAAATAAATACTCTATTACTATAAATATTTGCAGAGTTAAAGTTATAATCATAATCAATTTTATCCCACGTTCCACCTAACCAACCAATTATAAATATCTTCAAGAAATTCAATAAAATTCCGAAAATATGGATAATGATTTCATTGAAACGAATCTATGGGTGGGTGTTTGGGAAAATCAGCAAACTCCGGAAATGACAATTTCCAAAAGAAAATCGAGCAGTTATCCCGGCAGGTTAAAAATCTGACCAAGCAGAATCAGGAGCATCTCTCACAGATTCACTCCCTGAAAATAAAATCCAGGAAATATCACTATTTATTTGATCATTCCGGTGACGGCATTGTTCTATTTACACTTAATGGACAAATTTGGGACGCCAATAAAAAGACCCTGCAATTATTTGATTACAGGAAATTGGAGTTTCTCAAATTAAATATTTCAGGTCTTCTGCCATCCTCCTATTCAGAGCAGGTTAATGAAATTCTAAAGAGTGCCAAATCCGGGAAACCCGTTCATATAGATATGGACCTGCAAAAAAAAGATGGCCAGGCATTCAGTGCCCACTTATCCTTCACCCGAATTAAATCGGGTAAGAAAGAATTTTATCAGACCATTATCAGGGATATGTCAGCCGAGAAAGAAATTTCCAGGACTTTCAAACACTCCCAAATGCTTTTGAATTCTATCGTTAGAGCGGTGCCCGACATCATCTACCGACTTGATACGGATTCCCGGATTACTTATATCAACGATGCTATTAATGAATATGGTTATAAGCCCGCAGAACTGGTTGGAAAAAGCATCTTTGACCTGGTTCATCCGGAGGACCGGGACAGGGCCAGGTACCGGGTTAATGAAAGACGAACCGGAGAGAGACGCACCCGTCATTTTGAAATTCGACTCATGACCAAAAACAGAAAATATGTCCCCTTCGATGTTCATGCTGCCGGTATTTATATGGAACCAACTTTTATTCTGGAAGCGGAAGGGCTCTACAGCAGTGATATACCTGAAGCAAATTCATTTCTGGGAAGTCAGGGAGTTGCGCGAGATATCACCGAGCGAAAATTCCGAGAGAAGATTTTGCAGGAATCAGAACAAAAATTGAACGCCATCCTCTCTTCCATGGTCGACATTCTGTTCGTTTTTGACCCCAGCGGAAAAATTGTAAGCCACCACTGTCAAAACGATCCTTTTTATCTTCCTAAAGAAAAATTTCTGAAGAAAAAACCGGGGGAGTTTTTACCGCAAAGGGTATCGAAAATTTTTAATGCTGCATTGAGAGCCAGCAAGAGCGGAAAGATCTCAGAATATGAATATTTCCTGCAAAGAAATGGCCAGGTAAAATGGTATTCTTCAAAAATCTCTCCCTCTTTTATAAATGATAGATTTATGGGATCTGTCGCAGTCATTCGCGAGATAACCGAGAGTAAAAAGGTAGAAGAATTTATTAAGCGTAAAAATTCAGACCAGGAACAGCTCATAAAAATCTTAAAATATTTAAATGAGAGTCTCAATCTGAACGAAGTGCTCACCCGCATAGCTTATGCTGCGAAAGAGATGCTTACAGCAGATGGTTGCACCATATATCTCCTGGAGGAAGATTTTGAAACCCTGACTCCGGTTGTTGCCATCGATCCCGAATATGAAGACGAAATTTTAGAGACACCGCTCACCGTCCATAATAGTTTCACCGGAAAATCCATTTCTGATGGTAAAGGGCATATATTTAATCATGCCGAAGAGGAAACCAACGGATATCAGATTCCCGGAACGCCCGAAGACGAACCGGAGAACATCATTGTGGCCCCGTTCATTGTGGAATCCAAGGTTATCGGTGCTGTTTGTCTTGACCGAAAAACAAAAATCTTTAGTGAAGAAGAGTTGGGATTTGTAGAAGCCTTTGCTACCCTGGCGGCAAATGCTCTGAAAAACGCCAAAGCACACTCTGACCTTCAAACCGAAATTGAGAGCAGAAAAATCATACAAAAAGCCTTACGCGATTCAGAAGAAAAATTCAGAAATCTGGCTGAACAGTCTCCCAATATGATCTTTATTAATGTGAAGGGCAAAGTTGTATATGCCAATAAAAAGTGTGAAGAGATTATGGGATATACTCAGAAAGATTTTTACAAACCTGAATTTAATTTCCACAAACTCGTTGCGCCCGAATCTCATCAAATAATAAAGGAAAATTTTCAAAAACATATAAAAGGCCGGGATCTCCCACCATACGAATACGCACTTATCACCAAAAGAGGTAAAAGGATCGAATCACTTATCACCACCAAACTGATTAAATATGAAGATCAGGATGCCATTCTGGGCATCATAACCGACATCGGTGATCGCAAGAGAATTGAAGAAGCACTGCGACGTTCCGAAGAGAAATATCGCCAATTTTTTGAAGAAGATTTGACTGGTGATTACATCTCGACTCCTGACGGAAAACTTACCTCCTGCAATGCTGCTTTCCTGAGGATTTTCGGATTTAAATCTTTAAAAGAGGCGATGTCAATCAATGTTAAAACTCTTTATCCGGACCTCAAGGAACGGGAAAAACTAATCAATAAACTTAAAAAGGATAAAAAACTGGAATATTGCGAGATTGAACTTCTGCGAAACGATGGTAAGCCGGTCTTTATTATTGCCAATATGTCTGGAAAATTTGATGAGAACGGTAAGTTAGTTGAAATAAAAGGGTATCTATTCGATAATACTGAACAGAAATTATTAGAGCAACAATTCCGTCAATCACAAAAGATGGAAGCTATCGGCCGTCTGGCTGGCGGGGTTGCTCATGATTTTAACAATCTTCTGACCATTATTAACGGTTATAGCGAACTTCTATTGCAAAAATTATCCAAAACTGATACTGCCTTAAAAGATATTCGCCATATCAAAAATGCCGGAGACAAGGCCTCCCGGCTGACCAATCAATTACTCGCATTCAGCCGCCGCCAGGTGATGCAACCGAAACTAATCAATATGAACGCCATTGTTAAAGACGTCAATATAATGCTGCACCGCATAATTGGTGAAGATATAGAACTATTTCTCGAATTAGAACCTAAATTAGGTACCATTAAAGCTGATCCGGGTCAGTTGGAGCAGGTTATAATGAATCTGGCAATCAATGCACGCGATGCCATGCCCCATGGAGGAAAAATTACTATCGAGACCGCCAATGTTAATCTAAAGAAGGATATCTTTCATGAGCACATCGTGGTTCAGTCGGCTGGAAATTATGTAACGCTAGTCATCTCTGATACCGGTATTGGCATGAATGAGGAAACCAAGGTACACATTTTTGAACCGTTCTTTACCACAAAACCTTATGGCAAAGGTACCGGTCTTGGTCTTTCAACAGTTTACGGAATTATAAAACAGAGTGAAGGTTTTATCTGGGTGGAAAGTGAACCGGAAAAAGGTTGTATCTTTAAAATATATTTCCCAAGAATCGAAGAGGAAGCGAAGGATCTGCCCGCTCCGGACATTGAAGATAAAGCTCTGCGAGGAAATGAGACCATATTGCTGGTGGAGGATGAAGATATGGTTAGAGAACTGGCGGTTCGTATCCTGGAAGAAAAAGGCTATAAAGTTTTGGAATCATCCCGCGGTGAAAAAGCCCTGGAGATTTCTAAGAAGCACAAAAATCCCATTGATTTGATGATAACAGATATTGTGATGCCCGGCATGGGCGGAAAAAAATTGGTGCAAAAAATCAAACAGGATAGACCCCGGCTTAAAGTACTGTATATTTCGGGATATACAGATGAAATCATATCACAGCATGGTGTCCTGGAAGAGGGAACTCAATTTTTACAAAAACCATTCCTGCCTCAAAGTTTTCTCACTAAGATTCGAGAACTGCTGGATTAGAGATACGTAACTCGCTGCTCGGTATACGGTACTCGTTTTTCGTCCCTCGGTTCTCGGTACAGACTTTATCAGGAGTAATTTAACGAGAAACGAGAAGCGAGAGACGAGGTACGAGAGACCAGAAACGAGAGACGAACAACGAGAATAAATCTCTGTAATATTTATACATTTTTTTTAATAAAATTTTCACATTTCGCCCCACTTCATCATATTATTCCATTTAATATTTTTCCACTTGACAATATCATTTTTTTTTATAAATTGATTGTCAAATGAAACAATAGGTTACATTTAAGTTTCAAGGATCATAACCTCTCAGAAACGAAATTTTTACACCAATGAATTTCGATAAAAATTTCTCAATGAACCTCCAAGAAGCGGACCTTTACCTCTCTCTTAATCTACCTCCTGCGGATATGGTTATTTAACAAATCGAGCTTCCGGAAGGGAAGCCTTGAAATAGAATTTACTGTATCTGAATATTTCATAACTCATAAAATTGGAGGTGTCCTTATGCCCGAGAAGCCTCAAACAATCTTAGAACAAATATTGGCAAAGGGATATTCGCGACGGGATTTTTTACGATTCTGTTCATATATTACCGCTGCTGCGGGTATCCATGCTAGTGGATTAAGTAGGGTTGTGCACGCGCTGGAGACTAAAGCCAGGCCACCAGTCATATGGTTTCATTTTCAGGAATGTACCTGTTGCAGTGAATCCTTTATTCGTTCATCCCATCCTATTATTGCGGATATCATACTCGATAAAATCTCTCTAGATTATACGGAATTGCTTCAAGCAGCGGCAGGACATCAGGCAGAAAAATCTCTACATGATACCATGGAAAAATACCATGGTGAGTATATCATGTTAGTCGAGGGATCGATTCCAACCAAGGATGACGGTATTTATTGCACCATTGGTGGCAGAACGTCCCTGGATATTGTAAAAGAAGCTGCTGAGGGTGCAAAGGCGATTATTGCCTGGGGAAGCTGTGCATCCAATGGATGCATTCAGGCGGCTGACCCCAATCCCACCGGAGCCACACCTATTCACGAGGTTATATCGGGTAAACCCATCATCAAGGTACCGGGTTGCCCACCTATTGCTGAAGTGATGGCTGGTGTAATCGTTCATATCCTGGCCTTCGATCGTTTACCTCAATTGGATGGTCAAGGTCGTCCCAAAGCATTCTATTCAAAACGTGTTCATGATTCCTGTTACAGACGTCCGTTTTATGATGCCGGTCTCTTCGTAGAAACTTTTGATGATGAAAATGCCAAGAAAGGTTATTGTCTCTATAAAGTCGGATGTCGCGGACCTGTTACCTGGAACGCCTGTGGCATCATCAGGTGGAACGATGGTGTGAGTTATCCCATCCAATCGGGTCATGGCTGCATTGGTTGCAGTGAGGCCAATTTCTGGGATAATGGCCCATTCTATCAGCACCTGGCTTCATTTCCGGGTTTTGGAATTGAAACCACCGCAGATACCATCGGAACGATTGTTGGCATCGGAACAGTAGCCGGTATTGTGGGACATGGCATCGTCACGAATATTCGAAAGAGACGTGTTATCAGGGAAGAAATAGATCATAGTGTACCTGACGATGAAATTAAGCCTGTTGAAGGAGGTGAATAATGGCCACTCGTATCGTAGTTGATCCAATTACCCGTATTGAGGGACACCTCCGAGTCGAAGCCGAAGTGAAGGGTGGAAAAATTGTTGACGCCTACTCTTCGGGGACGATGATTCGGGGAATCGAAAAGATACTTATAGGTAGAGACCCCAGGGATGCCTGGGCATTTACGGAACGGGTATGCGGCGTTTGTACCACCGTCCATGCCCTGGCCTCGGTCAGGTGCGTGGAAAACGCCTTGGGAATTGTGATTCCCCCAAATGCAGAATTAGTCCGTAATTTAATGTTTTGCGCCCAGTATGTTCAGGATCATGTGGTTCATTTCTACCACCTGCACGCGCTTGACTGGGTAGATGTGGTGAATGCTTTGAAAGCAAATCCCAAAGACACTTCAAATATTGCTCAAAGTATTTCCCGTTGGCCTAAAAGTTCGCCTAAATATTTTGCAGATGTCCAAAATCGTATAAAGGCATTTATAGAAAGCGGACAATTAGGTATCTTTGCCAACGGTTACTGGGGACATCCTGCCTATAAACTGCCTCCCGCAGTCAATCTTTTAGCTGTAGCACATTATCTTGAAGCATTGGATTGGCAAAAGGAAGTCGTGAAAATTCACACCATATTTGGTGGAAAAAATCCGCATCCTAATTATCTGGTAGGTGGCGCACCCTGCTCAATTAATCCGGAAGATGCCATGCCATTGAATGCCGAAAGATTGGCAAAAGTAAGTCAACTGATTAAAGAAGCCATTCAATTCGTGGAACAGGTGTACATACCAGATCTCATGGCAGTGGCTTCCTTTTATAAGGATTGGTTTAAATATGGCGGTGGATTAGCAAATTTCCTCTGTTATGGTGACCTACCGATGCATGGATACAACGATCCATCCAAATTCAAGTTTCCCCGGGGCGCCATTCTAAATAAAAATCTAAATGAGGTGCTTGAAGTAAGTGGTGAAGATCCTGAACAGGTTCAGGAATATATAACCCATTCCTGGTATAAATACAGTGCCGGAGACAATCGGGCACTTCACCCCTGGGATGGAGAAACTGATTTTAACTATACCGGACCCAAACCACCTTATGAACATCTCAACGTGGATGAAAAGTATAGCTGGTTAAAAACACCCCGCTGGAAAGATAATCCGATGGAAGTAGGTCCTTTAGCTCGCCTTTTAGTCGCCTATGCATCTGGCTCGGAAGAGGTACAGGAAATAGTTAATTGGGCTTTAAAAGAGTTAAAAGTCCCGGTGAGTGCATTATTTTCCACCATGGGCAGGACAGCGGCACGTGGGCTGGAAACGAAATTAGTGGTGAATTGGATGAAAGAATTTCATCAGCAATTGATCACCAATATCAAAAATGGTGATACCAGGATGTTCAATGAAGAAAAGTGGCATCCCAAAACCTGGCCAACCCAGGCAAAAGGTGTAGGACTCTCTGAAGCGCCACGCGGGGCTCTTGCACACTGGATCGTCATTAAAGATGAAAAAATTGCTAATTACCAGTTAGTTGTTCCATCTACCTGGAACGCCTCGCCCAGGGACCTTCAGGGAAAACGATCAGCATATGAAGCATCGCTCTTAACGACTCCTGTTGCCAATTCCAATCAACCGTTGGAGATTCTCAGAACAATTCACTCATTCGATCCCTGTGTCGCCTGTGCAGTTCACCTTTATGATCCGGACGGAAAGCACATCAATAAAATTACGACGATGTGAGGGAGGTGCGCATATGAAAAAATCTGAACTTTATGAATTTTATTCCGTCTATGTCTGGCAACGCCCGGTACGAATTTACCACTGGATTAATGTTGCATGCGTCGCTGCGCTGATAATCACCGGTTATCTGATTGGTGCCCCGTTGGCGATTCATAGTTCGGCAGAGGCCTCCAATCAATACTGGTTTGGTACCGTTCGTTTTATTCATTTCGCGACTGCCTATGTGTTTCTGTTTAACTATCTGTTCAGAATCTACTGGGGTTTCGTCGGTAATAAATATTCAAAATTTACCAACTATCTTCCTGTGAAGCGTGAGCATTGGAAAGAGTTGTACGATGTGATGCGCATTGATATTCTGCAAATCAGGGAGAAACCCCTGCCTTCTGTGGGACACAACGCTCTCGCGGCATTCTCGTATTTCATCATGTTTCTCATCTTCATTTTTGAAGTAGTCACAGGATTCGGGCTCTATGCGGCAATGAGTAAAGCATGGTTTCCGCAGCTCTTTGCCTGGATTATTCCCCTTATGGGAGGTGATTTTGCAGTCCGGCAGTGGCATCATGCCATGATGTGGATCTTCGTGGTGTTTTCACTCATTCACGTCTATCTGGTATTTTATCATGATTATGTCGAAGGCCGCGGCGGAACCTCCTCTATGGTGGGTGGCTGGAAATTTATTGAAAAGAGCGAGACCAAGATAGAAGATTAGAGGGAACGTAACGAAGTAAAAGGAATTTACAAGGCCCCGTTTTTAACGGGGCTTTTTTTATAAACGATATTATTATTTACCAAATAACTTGACCCTCCCCAAGTAATATTCTAAGCTATCTGAACTTTTATAATCCTCTCCCGT
>CBDUVK010000115.1:0-8434 GCA_965370645.1 uncultured bacterium | reverse complement strand
AAATAATACTTCGAGGTTGAGAAATGGACCATTCCACACTGCCATAAACCGCGGATGATTGCCGATTTTTTTTGTCTATACTCTGATCAGTATAAAGCAAATTTTCACTGTTTAAATATTCATACAGAAACTGTGTTCCCACTCGAGTAAAAACTGATGGCCAGGGCAGTAAGACGGATTCAATTTTTAATTCTGTGATACTGTTAAATTGACGTCCTTTATATCGGGTATATGGGGATGAATCATTCTCGTTATTATATATTTTATCTAATGAATGAAAACCGACCATACTCTGAATATAGAAGTTGCGATGAAAAAAACTGCGGTGATTCAACTGCATGGTGTGATTTTGCCCCTCTGCAAAAGCATTGAAATGTTTCATTTCCTCGTAAAAAGCAGAGGGGAGTCCCTGATTTCCCCTTCGATAACTATAAAGAAACGATATCTGATGCCGTTCAAATTTTGCCTCAGTCTTACCAAATATTTGATAGTTCTTATACCAGGCGTTTTGGCGTTGAGTGGGCTTTCCGTTATAAGGGAACCAAAAATCCTGTTTTGAATATTGCTGGTGATAATTGAGAAGAACACCCAGGGAAGAGAATCCAATCCTGACATTAGCAGCACCACTGGCTGTGGAAAATGATCCAAAGCTGGAACGCAACTGGGCTGATTTTCCCAGACGTAACCTCTTGGTTTGGAAATTAATAACCCCGTCAAATGCATTTGCCCCAAACTGTGCAGTATTTCCGGACCGCAAAATTTCTATCCTTTCAATACTCTCAATGGGGATCACATTTAGATCAACCTCCCCGGTCTGGGGATTATTTAGTCTCTGTCCATCAAGTAAGACCAGAACCTGATTGGATCCTCCACCATGAATGCGTAGAACTGCACCACCCCCAGCCCCCCGGGTTGATTCGATTTGAACACCCGGAATTTGCTGTAATAACTGAGATATCCCCAAATTCTTATAATTGTCCAAATCTGCGGAATCTAAAATGAGTTTATCGGCAGTTCTCAGATTGTCTATATCCGGATAATTGGCTTCAACGTGAACGGAATCCCCCGGAATAGGAAAATGGGAGAGAGATAAATTTAAGCGAAAAGTTTGATCTGCATATACATTGACATTATTGATCTGCTTTGTTTTATAACCGATGGAAGACACCAGAAGTTGATAGGAACCGGGTGGTAAATTTTCAAATTGAAAAAAACCCTCGATATCGGTGAAGGCCAGATATTGTGTTCCAGAAATAAGTACTTCTGCTCCAATCACCGGCTCGCCGCCCTGATCATCCCTCACAGTACCCATCAATTGAATATTACTTTGCCCAAACAGGTCCAAAAAAACGAATAAAATTAGCAGGCAGGAAACCCAGCTCCAGCGGGGCTTTAAACGTATTGAGGCTAAATAATTATTTAGACGTGACATGGATATATTTATTAATGATATAAAATCAATACTGTCCGGTTAAAAATGAATTTTCATAATTTTATTGATTTTGTTGAATAGGCTGTATCCCGTGACCCTCCCCAAGCCCTATAAATATGGCTTTTCCCCTCCCTTATGCATAAGGGAGGGGATTAAGGGGTGGGTCAAGTCTACCAGCTGAATATGAAGTTTTCGAAATATATCTTACCTTTAAATGCTATTATTACTTTATTTTAACATGGTCATTAACATGGTTAACCGGACACTACCGATGTAAAATAAAAAAAATCCCAACCTTCACGAATGAAAATTGGGACTTTTATTTCAAATAGCAGCAATCGAAAGCATTCACCCAACCTTCCCGCGAAGGTTTCGAGGGGTTGTCATTTAGGTCGGTCTCCTGACTTAGGGATCACTCTACTTGCTCGCCTTCCCATCCCTTCCGAATTGGGACAGTGGCCGGATGAGCTTTCGTCCTCCATTACAGTTGCGGGGCAGTGGCGGAATTACACCGCACTTCCCTTACCAAAATGAGCTAACTCAATATTTATTAGACCATTAACACGATTAATATAGACATTCAATCGTTTCAAATCAATTACAATATTTTGTTTTTCAGACTTTTTTCCTGAACAATATTTTCATAAAATGTAAAAACCAAAACGGAATAGTGACATGAAGGTTATCCCATCAAAAATACCGGAAGTATTGATTATTAAACCCCAGATATTTGCTGATGACCGTGGCTTCTTCTATGAGAGTTACAACCTCGCCAAGTTTCAGAAAGCAGGCATATTGCCGAAATTCATTCAGGATAACCATTCTCGTTCCATCAAGAATACCCTGCGCGGATTACATTATCAAATTAATCCCGGGCAGGACAAACTGGTGCGGGTTATTGTTGGTGAAGTCTTCGACGTCGCGGTGGATCTTCGTTTCGGATCCCCTACATTTGGAAAGTGGGTTGCCATAGTCCTCTCTGCTGAAAACAAACAACAGGTATTCATTCCCAAAGGATTTGCACATGGATTTTGCGTGTTGAGTGAGGTGGCGGAGTTTGAGTATAAATGCTCTGAGTTTTACTCCCCTCAGGATGAACGGGGAATTTTGTGGAACGATCCGGATTTGGGAATAGAATGGCCGTTTGATGATCCGATTCTCTCTGAAAAGGATGGAAATAATCCTCCATTCAAATCTATCGCGAAGGATTTTGTTTATTCAATATAGAGTGCCTCCTCAAGTATTCTATCCTATCCCCTTCCAAAGCAATCCAAGAAATGAATATTGACTTGACATCCTTCCTAAATTCTTTGATATTGTGCGAAATTTCTTTTATGTAAAACAGTGTTTTGATGATTAAGGAGGAATTATGTCCGACCTTTCAACGAGCTATTTGGGACTCGAGTTGAAAAATCCGGTCATTATTGCCAGCAGCACGTTGGTTCAAAATCTTCAGGGTGTTCAGGAAGCGGAAGCTTCTGGTGCAGGTGCAGTTGTTCTTCGATCTCTATTTGAAGAGTTGATTCGAGAGAAGGAAGAGAGTAGTGGACAAGTGTACAGCGGACATCCTGAGGAATATGAGTATATCATGTCTGAACTTAATTTACAATATGGTGCCAAGAACTATTTAGAACTCATCCAGGAGTTGAAATCTACCGTAAAAATCCCTATCATCGCCAGTGTGAACTGTACAACCCCTAAATTATGGATCGACTATGCAAAGCAAATTGAAATTGCCGGTGCAGATGCTCTGGAATTAAATTTATCCTTGATGCCAACAGATCCGGGTTTAAGTTCGCTGGACATTGAACAGCAATTTCTCTCAATCATCAAAACTGCCAGAGAAAATATTCAGTTACCTCTTGCAGTAAAAATAGGACCGTACTTTACATCATTAAGCCGGTTTGCTAACCAAATATGTGGCAGTGGAGTCAGTGCACTGGTACTCTTCAACCGTTTCTATCAATTCGATATTGATATTGAAAAAAATGAGGTTAGGGGTGCCAACTGGTACAGCACACCATCGGAAATGAGCCTGAGTTTGCGCTGGATTTCAATCTTATATAAGAATGTCAATTGTGAATTATGCGCCACAACCGGTGTTCATGACAGCGCTGGGGTTGTTAAGCAGATTCTGGCAGGTGCGACAGCTGTGGAAATTGCCTCCACAGTATATTTGAACGGATTCTCTGTGGTAGGAAAAATCCTTAAAGAATTAAGTGACTGGATGGATAATAATAGTTATGCAGCGCTTGAAAACTTTAGAGGTAAGTTAAGTCTCAGACAACGCGGAGATCCGGAAATTTATGAAAGATTACAATATATTAAGGCACTCGCGGGCATAGATAAAGCGGAGTAGATAGCCATGAGAACCAGAATACTCTGCTGATTTTCTCCATAAGGGAATTAGTTTCGCTTTGTTTAAATATTTAGCGGTTTTCTGCAAACAATTCATTTTGTACAACTGTTTTTAGTTCACAGTCGAGCCAGACTCTTCACTCAACATTAAAATATCCTTGACATTATTACACTTTTTTAGGATATAAGAACATCGAATAAAGTGCTATTTTTTCACAGCTTGGGCATTTTTTATTTTTCCTTGATAAGAATGGTCTGTTTTTTTATTTTGAATTGAAACCAATAATTATGTAGTAAGCAGGAAAATTTTTTAAAAAACCTCGTGAATCATTTAACGAATAATTTTGAGGAAAGTATGAGTCCAAAAATTCTGGAAGAACACATTACGATAATCCATCCAGAGATTTGCAAGGGTTGTGGTCTATGTATCACAGCCTGTCCACAGGATGTACTAGAATTTCATGACAATTTTAACACCAAAGGCTATCATTACGCGTATTATGTGGGAGAAGGATGTACAGGATGCAATGTATGTTTTTATTCCTGTCCGGAACCAGAAGCGGTTGCCGTATACAAGAAGGGACATGTCTTGCAAGATAATGAGGAGGTTACGATATAATGGCAAAAGAACTTCTGAAGGGCAATTACGCTATAGTCAAAGGTGCTATTCTGGCAGGATGTCGACTCTATTTTGGCTATCCTATAACCCCGGCCTCTGAAATTGCTGAAGCCGCCTCTTTCTATCTTCCTCCTATCGGTGGTACATTTATTCAGGCAGAGAGTGAAGTGGCTGCCATCAACATGCTGTATGGCGCTGTAGGCGGAGGAATCAGGGCCATGACCGCATCTTCAAGTCCCGGAATCAGTTTAAAGATGGAAGGTATTTCTTATGCTGCGGGAGCGGAATTGCCGGTTGTCGTTGCAGATGTGATGCGTGGAGGCCCGGGACTGGGAAATATTGCCCCGGAGCAAAGTGATTATAATCAGGTGATAAAAGGGGGCGGGCATGGGAACTACAAGAATATCGTTCTTGCTCCCAACAGCGCACAGGAGATGTGCGATCTGACTATGGACGCCTTTGATCTGGCCTTTAAATATAGAAATCCGACCTTTATTTTAACAGATGGTTTTATAGGCCAGATGATGGAGCCGGTTTCATATAAGGAACCGCGTACCAGATTTCCGCGCTTAGACTGGGCTATCTATGGAGATAAGGAAAGTAAACAGAATTTAATCAGTTCAATCTTTCTGGATCCTGATGAATTAGAAGCACATAATCGAAAACTTCAGAAAAAATATGAAACAATTCAGGAAAATGAACTTCGATATGAAGATTACTATTTAGATGATGCCAAATTTGTAGTTTTAGCATACGGAATTGTATCACGAATGGTACGTTCCGCAGTTGATCAGCTGCGTCAGGAAGGCCTGAAAGTGGGCATGTTAAGACCCATCACCCTATTTCCTTTTCCCAAAAAAGAAATTAAAGAATTAGCCGATCACGGCACTGCCTTAATGGTGACTGAAATGAGCAATGGCCAACTCCTGGAAGATGTAAGGCTGGCCTCGGAATTCAAGGTTCCGGTTCATTTCTATAACAGAATGGGTGGAAATGTGCCAAGTACAGAAGAACTGTACCAGCAAATCAAAATTCAATATCAAAAATCCTAAGTTGTAGGAGAGTAAAACTCATGGCAAAAACGGCATGGACCAAATCTCTGGCATTCTACGATGAATATTTCAGGAATCCCAATCCAGATAAAAAGAGTACTCATTATTGTCCGGGATGCGGCCATGGACATATCCATAAATTCCTGGCGGAAGCCTTAGAGGATTTTGGAGTAGTTGATGAATCCATCATCATCAGTCCGGTAGGTTGCAGTGTCTTTGCCTATTACTATTTTGATACCGGAAATATCCAGGCGGCCCACGGCCGGGCAGCAGCGGTGGCGACCGGAATTAAGCGGGCACATCCCCACAGTATTGTCATCAGTTATCAGGGCGATGGAGATCTGGCAGCCATTGGTACCGCTGAATTGATTCATACAGCAAATCGTGGCGAAAATATTACGGTCTTCTTCGTGAATAATGCGATCTATGGAATGACAGGTGGGCAGATGGCTCCGACCACACTCAAAGGACAAAAAACCACCACTTCACCCCGAGGTAGAGACCCCCAGAATGAAGGAAATCCTATCAAAGTATGTGAGATGCTGAACAGTCTGGATGCCCCTGTCTATTTAGAACGGGTCTCCCTCCATGATGTCAAGCATCGTGCCAAGACCCGAATGGCGATCCGTAAAGCAGTAAAGAATCAGATAGATGGCAAAGGGTATTCATTGGTAGAAGTTCTTTCCACCTGTCCTTCCGGCTGGAAAATGGATCCCATAGATTCAATGAAATGGGTTGAGGAAGAGATGACCAAGGTATTTCCTGTGCAAGTATTTCGCGACCGGTCAAAAGAGATCGAACCATCAAAGAAGAAAAGACACAACCCAACCAAGGATGAAATTAAGACCACCCTGGGGCTCAAGGAACTCCAGGAAGAGGCATTCCCTCAGACGAAAATCGATCCTAAATATAAAAATCCGGCGATTAAAGCAGCTGGTTTTGGCGGTCAGGGAATATTATTACTGGGTGTAGGCCTGGCTCAGGCAGGCATGATGGAGGGGTATCATGTTTCATGGATTCCATCTTACGGTCCTGAAATGCGTGGCGGTACCGCAAACTGTCATGTCCACATTTCCGAAAAATTAGTTGGTTCACCGATTGTCTCTTATCCATCTATCCTGATAGCTATGAACCGACCATCCCTGGAAAAATTTCAAAATGATATCATTGAAGGGGGTTTGGTCATCTATGACTCTTCCCTGATCGATTCTAAACCTGATAGAAAAGACATTGAGATGATGGAAATCCCTGCCACTAAAATTGCAGATAACCTGGGGAATACCCGTATCGCCAATATGGTTACTCTGGGAGCGTTGGTCGGATATACCAATATCTTAAATCTTAAGACCCTCATTGCTACCCTCCCTTATATCATTACCCGCAGACGCCTGATTGAAATAAACCAAAAGGCGATCGAAAAAGGTTATGAATTTGGAAAAAACTTTCGAAAGACGGCCTTAAAATCCTGATACGTTTCGCCTGAAAATTACTATATTCTGGCTATTCAAGAGAATTGTTTAGCAAAATATTTTTTGTGTTGTTTTTAAATTTTAATTATCTATATTTATGCCCAATTGTTAATAATTTAACAATATAAATCAGAAATATTTAGCAAGTTGATTAAATAAATGCTTTTTTTAAAAGTATTATAATTTGGGATTATTTATGGAATATCGTCTTATTAATAATAAATCCGGATATGAAATTGAACAATCAGGATTTTTTTATCGCATGTCTTGTGAATTATAGCACGATAAAGTAGCTCTTAGAAGTTTAATTTAGAAAAAAGCACCCACTTTCTAATTATTCACTGCCCTGTAAGTGACGGGGCGGAGCTGTGTCCAACCTGTTTTTTCTACTTTCATCAAAATTTGTCCCATAATAAAAACGGATGATTCAATGTATCAATTATCTCAAGATGATTTTTTAGATGGTTTGAGAGAGCTCAATACCAGTTATCCCATCATTGCTCCCATTCAGTCGAATGATAAATGTTACCTCAAATATTTTCCACCCGCATCCTGGGATAAAACTGACTGGTATTATGCGGTTATACGCACGCCCCAACCTCTGAAAAGTTTTTTCTATCCCCCATTGGAAAAAGTTGCCACTTATCCAAAAGATAATGAAGATACTGCTGACACGACTCCCCGGGTTATCATTGGTGCCAAAGCGTGTGATGTTTATGCCTTGAATATTATTGACCGAGTGTACCGTGATGGCCAATATCCTGATCCAAACTATGTGAAAAACAGGGAACAGAATATCATTATATCAAGTGACTGTTTGGATGCAGGTGATTTTTGTTCCTGTACACTCATGAATTGTAAACCTTACCTGGAAAAAGAGTTTGATTTGAATATCTCTCCCATCAATGGCCAGATTTTACTGGAAGTAGGTAGTAAAAAAGGAGAAGAGTTTCAGCAAAAATATTATTCGGGAGCCAAAAAGGCAACAACGACTCAAATAAAAAAACGTGATAAAAATCGCGCCGCGATAATTGAAAAGCTCGCTAAAATTAACCAGGAATATAAATATTTTCAAACCCATCAGGAAGCGATAGAACGTCACCTGCACTCCAAAGAGTGGCATGATCTCTCTAAAACCTGTGTTGAATGCGGCATTTGCACTCAAATTTGCCCAACCTGTCACTGCTTTCTCTTTTTTGATCAACCGAACGAGGACAAATTTGATAGAATTAAAGTATGGGACTCCTGTTTTTTTGCAGGATATTCCCGTATGGCAGGCGGTCTTACCCCACGATTAAGTCTGGCGGACCGCTTCAAAAACCGCTTTTACCATAAATTCGATTCTTTTGTTACCAATTTTGACGTTGAAGCCTGCACGGGATGTGGCCGCTGTTCTGAAGGATGTATGGGAGAGATTGATCTTCGTAAGGTATTAATGGAACTGGAAAAACGGATTGTTCTGAAGGAAATCATCGATCTGGTATAACTTGAAAAATCAGCAACC